>NZ_KZ672788.1:597-30210 GCF_001811085.1 Streptococcus sp. HMSC062B01 | reverse complement strand
GATGACTTAGCAGATCGTATCCAACAAATCTCAGCCGAACACAAACAAAAGATTGAAGCGTTTGAAGGCAGAGGTGGGGGAAGAACTAGTAATAAAACTCCAAAAATTCAACATATAGATGACATTCCACGCATTGAAGAGATACAAGTTGAATTTAATCGCAATCCAAAACATCCTGAAGAAGAATTCTCACGTCAATTAGCAGATCAACAAAATGGAATGAACGAGTTGACTGTTCAGGAATATCTTGATAATCGTGAAAGATATATCGCTGAAGGTCGTGCTTTAGAAGGAAATGCTGCTCAACGAGTCGCAAGGGAGAATGCTTTCTCAGATAAGTATAACGAGTTTATTGAGAGTGGTTTATCTCGTTCAGAAGCAAAACTGAAGGCGCAAGAATGGCTAGATACCCAAGCTGCTCTTCACAATCCTGACCAGATAGCTGGAGGATATCCAGATAAGATTGGTGGCATGGGCGATACAGGTGTCAACTCATCTATTGGAATTCAATGGAGATATCGTATTGATTATGTTGATGAGCAGATTCGGGCAATGGCTAAAACAATGTCTCCAGAACAACTACAGAGTACATATTTAAATGTAAGGCTTACTTATTGAAAGGAGTATCGATGATTTCAGATTTTTTAAAAGTTGCAGACATGCCAAAAGAGGTGATTGAAAATTATAAGGATAAAGTCCCTGTTGAATTGGTTGTGATTTGGGAAAACCAAGGTTTGGGTACCTTTTTAAATGGTTATCTAAAAGTTATAAATCCAGATGACTATATTGAGTTAATTAAAGATTCATATTTTAGGGGTAATGTTGCTATTCCAATATTTGCGACGGCTTTTGGAGATATGATTGTATGTGAAGAAGGAAAATATTTAAGGATGGTAAAATACAAAGATGGAGTATTTATGACTATTTTTGAGAACCTCCCTTTGTTTCTACAATTTGTTAATGAACCCGATTTTGCAGATGATTATTTTGAATTGCCACTCTACAATGAAGCGATTGAACAATATGGTCTGTTAGATTACGATCAGTGTTTTGGCTTTGTACCCTTGTTAGCATTAGGTGGATTCAAAGATGTGGATCATCTAGATAAGGTTAAGATGTATGAGCATATCTTGTTAATTACTACGTTGGTTGGCAGGATTGGAATGTAGAATATTAGTTTAAGATATGGTGATAAGCTGAACTGAGAACAAGGAAATGCTATGTTAAGAATTTTCCCATTTAAAACGGATGGAGTACTAGATGAAGTAGAAAAATTGGAGAAACATTATTCTATTTCATTACCTGAAAAATATAAAGAGTTTTTATTAAAGTATAATGGAGGAGATACAATTGATGCTACCTTTAGAATTGATAAAGTAAGTTCAGATATCCATTCGTTTTACGGTTTTTCTTTGGCTAAGTATTATAGTAATTTTAACTACTTAATTGAGAAAGGCTTCTTAGAAGATTTTATTGATAACTATTATTTGCCAATTGCTAAGGATAGTTTTGGTAATAGTATTTTAATTGGTATTGATGCTAGAAATTATAATAAAATAGCTTTTTATGATCATGAAAAACAAAAATATATTTCTTTTAATATTGATTTTATTGAGTTTTTAAAGAAGATAAAAAGTCCCGTTGTTTATATTCCATCAATTGAAGAACGTATTAAAGAAATGGAAGAAATCGGAAGTACCATTGTAGTTGATGATGAGTTGAAAGCATTGTGGCAGGAAGAAATCGATGAATTCGCAGGTCGTGAGCAAGTCATTGTTAAACTGTAGTCTTATAATTTAAAATGTGATATCCAAGTGTTATCACATTTTATATATTCTCAAAAGATTTTGTTATACTAGATTTATACTTCTAATACTTTACTACCAGTCAAATGATTGGTCGTACTATTGGTCATCTCGGTAGTAAATACAAGGCCTACCGAGCAAGTCAAACAGGCAATGTCGACATCCACAGTGGTGAAGCAACCAGCTTCAAAACCAACCTTAAAGAACAAGCCAACACAGCCTGGACGGACATCAAGACCAAGGCAGGTGATGTCAAGGTTCAAGCAGGAGAAGGTTTTGATCACTTCAAGAACCGTGTCTCAAATGTGAAGAATCAAGCCATCTCAGCTAGTACAGAGGGGCTTTCAAACAAAGTACGGAACTTTAGCGATGCCATTGAAACTGGCCACCAAAATATTCACAACAAGCTTGATTCCCTTGGGAATAAGAATCGACTTGCTTTTGTGACTGTAGATGACGTCCCGGTTGATCTACCAAAATTAAAAGTCTCAACCAAGATGGATGACCTAGCAGATCGTATCCAACAAATCTCAATCGATCACAAACAAAAGATTGAAGCGTTTGAAGGAAGAGGTGGGGGAAGATTGATCCCTACTCCAGTTAATAATATGCAAGAATTTTTTGAGACGGATTTTGGTGAACAGTTAAAAAGTTCGGTGAGAAAGACCAAGAGACAATATGATGGACAAACCATATATGAAGTGGTAGATAAGAGTATTCCTGGTCTTAAAAAAGGTGATCAGTTATACTTAGATGGTAGTCATAAAGACCATATTGAGGTATTTGATAAGAGAGGGAAATTTAAAAAAGTAATTAATTTAGATGGATCGGTTAATGATGTGAAAACAAAGAATGCATTGGGAAGGAACATTTGAAAATGAAAGAAATATTGGAAAGATTGTATCAGGTTTGTTCGTCATTAAATGATAAATTTAATGGAGAATTCCTTAATCAGGAGGACTTAGATGATTTTATCGAAGATATTCAATCAGATTGGGATTCAAGTGTTGACCAATTAAAGACTGGTCTTGAGCTTTTAGAAAGTCAAATACATTCTATTGAATCTTCAGAAAATAAGTCTTATACGAATGGAATTCTCGAGACTGTTTGGGGACTTAGAAGACTGGAAGTCTTACTGGATGATGCAGATAAATTGTTAACAAACCTCAATAAAAAATTCTTGCTTAAAAGTGGTGAAATCACTCAAGAAGAATACCTAGATGATGGTCACTTGAATGTTGAAGTTGTAGATGATGAGGATGATGACACAGTGGAGATCTAGTTTACTATACAAGTCTAATTTAAATATAGTCTAAACCATTCATATTCATGTGGATGGTTTTCGCGTTTTATGGGTGTTTTTGTTATACTAGATTTATTAATCTTTGAATTTATATTGAGGTTTACGTAAATATTGAAGTAGATATGGGCGAACTAGATGAACTGTTATTTGATAGCATAGAAATACAAAGGAGAGAATATGTTAAGAATTTTTCCATTTGATACAACAGGTGTTTCCGATGCATTAGTTCAATTCGAAAAACAATATGAATTTATATTACCTGAAGGATACAGAAATTTTTTATTAAAATACAACGGGGGAAATACTTTACAGACAAGCTTTAAAATTAAGAAAGAAAGTTCAGATATTCGAGCTTTCTATGGGTTTGAAAATGCTGACTATGAATATAACTTCCAGTATTTAATTGATCATGATTTTCTATCAGATTATATTGAAGTTGATTATCTACCAATTGCAGAAGATAGTTTCGGGAATTATATTCTTCTGGGGATTGCAGAACAAAAATATAATCAAGTAGCATTTTTTGATCATGAGAAGCAAAGAATTATCCCCTTTCATGTTTCATTTAAAGAATTTTTAGGAAGTATAAAAAGTAAAGTCTGTAAGATTAAATCCATTGATGAAAGAATTCAAAAAATGCAAGAGGTAAATAGCCCAGTAATTGTTGACGACGAATTAAAGGCAATTTGGCAAGAAGAAATTGATAAGTATGCAGGACGTGAACAAGTTATTGTTAAGCTTTAATCTTATTGTGATAATTGTAAGACTTTGTGTTGACAGAAGTAGATTTTGGTTTAGAAAGGAATTATTATGAACGATACTATTACAAACGAGACTATTGAAATGGTCGATAAATTTTTAAGTTTAGTTACGATCGATTTGGATGAGGATCTTGACAGACAGTTAGCAGCAGCCTATATTTTCGGGATGTTAAACGGGAAGGCACAAAAGGATTCTATTTCACCAGAAAATGTCCAAGCCTTGATGATTCGAATTGGTATTGAGAAACTTCAATATGCTCCCGAGGTAGCCTTTGAAATGACACAGTTTGTCATTAATGCGACGGATAAAGAATTTCACCCGACGGTTAACGCTATTATCCATAGAGGCATAGAAGGCTACTTTCTATATGTAAACAATCAATATGATGCTCTTTCAGAGGATTTTCAAGATATTGTTCAAGTAGTGAAAAGCTAGGTATTACAACAGAGTAAGTCTGATTTTATAGCCGGACTTATTTACTTAATTTTCAAATCATTGTTAGTCACATAGTGAGAAAAATTCAAGCAATGTGAAGTAAGCATTAGAATGTTTAGAATATTTGATCGCGAAATAATTTGACATTGAAATAATTTTATAATATAATATTCCTATTCTTTATTAATAGGAGACACTAATGAAAAAAATTGTTACAGCTAGTGTAGCGCTTTTGTCGGTTATAACTTTAGCAGCATGTTCTGGAAAATCAGCTTCAGAATCTTCTGATAAAGCTTCAAGTTCTGTAGAAAAAACTTCTACTTCAAAGAGTTCATCAAGTAGCTCTGAAACTTCATCAAAAACAGCTAGTTCAGATCTAAAAACTCCAGAAATTGTTCTTTTGACAGATGAAGAAATTGACAATGCTAAAACAATTGGCGATATGAAAGCTCTTTTTGGTAAGTTGATTGACAACTATAAGAAATACATTACTGAAATCGGTAATAAAGTTCCAGAAGCTGGAAAAGAAGCATACAATCAACAAGTAGAACCAGCAATTGAGTCTATGGAAACTTCAAGAGAAACATTTAACAAAACGCTTTCAGCCGCTGGTCCGGATGATACAGTAGTTCCAGAACAAAATCGTAACCTGTTTCTTCAACAGTTGAAAACAGGACGTGATGCTATGAAGCAGGCTATTGAAGGTGCTTATAAATCTCTTGCTCCGCTTATTTCTGGACAATAATATCTCAACAAAGTAGGTGATTGTCACCTGCTTTTTTTGTACTCAAAATTAGTAGTTATAAGAGAGATAGCGAGTAACATATAAACAGTATATGAACTTATAATTACTGATGAGGAAAAAAATCATATTTAGAAATAACTATACCGTTTCTAAAATGATCCATAAGTTTTAGAAGATAAACCACCCAGACGATGGTTTTCACGTTTTCAGTCAGTTTTTGATATACTAGATTCAAACTATACAGCCATTCATTTAAGGAGTGAAGATGAAACAAAGAATTGCCATTTTATCTGATATACACGGAAATACGACTGCCTTAGAAGCAGTCCTAAATGATGCTAAAGAGCTAGGAGCGACCGAATACTGGCTTCTGGGTGATTTTTTTCTTCCTGGTCCGGGTGGAAATGATTTAATGGATCTTTTGGAAGGTTTGCCAATCACTGTTTCAGTCCGAGGAAATTGGGATGACTGTGTTTTAGAAGCTTTAGATGGTGTCTATGGATTGGAAGATCCTCAAGAAATACAACTTTTGCGCCTAACTCAGTATTTGATGGAACGACTTGATACTCGGCATATTGACTGGTTGAGAAGTTTGCCACTTCTTGACAAGATTGAAGTGGATGGTTTGCGTTTTTCACTTAGTCATAACTTACCCGATAAAAACTATGGTGGAGCTTTACAGGTGACAAATGAGACTTCAAATTTTGATCTTTTACTTGATGAGGAAACGGATATAGCCGTTTACGGTCATGTTCACAAGCAGTTGCTTCGTTATGGAAGTCAAGGACAACAAATTATTAATCCAGGTACGATTGGAATGCCCTATTTTGATTGGGAATCACTAAAAAACCACCGCGCCCAGTATGCCGTAATTGAAGTTGAAGAGGGGGAATTGGTAAATATCCAATTTCGTAAGGTCGCTTATGATTACGAAGCGGAGTTAAAATCAGCCAAAGAAAAAGGACTTCCCTTTATTGAGATGTATGAAGAACTACGACGTGAAGATAACTACCCAGGACATAATAAGGAACTGTTAACCTCCTTGATTCAGCAACATGATTATGTGGAGGAGGTCAAAGATTTCCTTCAGAAAATAAAAAAATGAAAGTTAAAGAAAGATGACCTTAAATTTTGATAAACATAGAGATCATTTGGAACAAGATATTCGAGAAGAACTTCAAAGTATTTATACAGACAAATTCAAAATACTAGACATTAAAGAGAATGTCCTGGGTCCCTATTGTCCGATCTTTTTATTCGAGATAAAGCTTGAGGATTATCGGGATAGATTAGATATTTTAGTTGATGGTAGTGATCTGATACTAAAGTGGGGAGAGGAAAAATATGCGATTCAGTATAAGTATGATCGCGAAAGTCTAAAGGAAGGACTGGAGAGAATTAAGCTCTATCTAGATCAACCAGAATTGATTTTTTCTGAACCTCTAAGTCCTAGAAATGTCCATATGAAGTCTAAAGGCATTGAAAGAATGATTGCTAATGTCTTCGAGGGGAAAACGAGAACCAACTGCTGGGAAAAACCTGACCAAAAGGATGGAGATTATAAAGCTCTTATTACGAATATCTTGCCTCACTATCAGGCTTCTTTTACTCTTGAGTTAACAGAACAACACTTTATCGTGAAAGATATTTTTCCTCTCAATGCTGGCTTAGGAAATCAAGGTTTGCAGTTGCATCAGCCGATTGATTTAACCTCCTCAAATATGGCTTCTTTCTTGAGTCAATTTAAGGAATTTCTAGAATCTAACTTGGAAAAGGGAGAAGAAAATTTAACTGACTCAATGTCTGTCTCCGAGCTCATTTTGCCTGCTCCTCTTAGGCCTGATACTGTAGGGGCAAAGGTTTTACAAGTACAGAGAATTATTAGTACATGCTTCACAAAGGACGTTTCTTTTTTTGAAACGACCAAGATGATGAAGGATGGTAGTCTTTATGAGGTTGATTTTTTTGCAAAATCCAACTTTTATTCGGCAATCTTTTCTATTACTTTGATCGGCAGGCATTTTTATCTTCACGTGACTAGGCCAAATAAAGCAGACTTGAAAGATTATTGGGATTTATTTGGTTATCCCTATGAGTTAACTGAGGAAAATCTTAGAAAAGTGATAAAGGTAGCTGAGACATATTTTGCTAGTCATCTAAAAAAAGAACAAAAGCCATCAAGTTCTAATATGAGTAAATCTCAACTAATCCATCAAATTAAAGCCCAAGCAAGAAAAAAGAATGAGGAGCTCGCGAAAGAAAAAGCTGACAAGGAAGTTTATTTAGGACTACGAAAATTGTTGAAACTGCAAGTCCTCATTTTCTTTATCTTGATGATTTTGGCATTTGTCGTAGAGGTGTATATGGCTGGAGCAGGCTATAAAGCTTTTAAAATGAGGATTCAGTTTAGTCGGGTATCTGTGCACAGTTTTTCGCTTCTCTTTATTACCGTGTATGGCTTTTTGACACTCTATATCACTGGTTTGAAGATCAATGGATTTTTGAAGCAGTATCCTCGTTGGAAAGGTCTTCCGACCAAGGGAAGTATTCTTCCTAAAAAGGAGACAGGTTTGACATTTTTGGCCCTCTTTCTTGTTCTTTTTCTAGGGGCCTTTGAATTGACCCTTCGCAAACCTGAACCAAAAGTGGAAATACCTAAGATAGATCAAAATTTAAACAAGGTTTTTGAGCAAGAAAGAAGCTCTAGTTATAGTGATTTAATAAAGGGCTTGAGAGATTCAAGTAGCCAGAATGGAGAAAACGAAACCTCTGCTACAGAATAATCTTATTAAGTAGTAAGAGCTGATAGTTCTATCTTATAGAGAATGAAAAACCTCTGCAAACTCTTACAAAATATGATAAAATGAAGCTAGTATATTAAGAAAAGGAAAAGGTCTATGAAATTTCTAGAACTCAATAAAAAGCGTCACGCAACCAAGCATTTCAATGATAAGCCTGTGGATCCAAAGGATGTCCGTACAGCGATTGAAATTGCGACTTTGGCTCCAAGTGCCCACAATAGCCAGCCATGGAAATTTGTAGTAGTGCGAGAACGCAATCAAGACTTAGCAGAAATTGCTTTTGGCTCTAACCAAGATCAGGTTAAAGAAGCACCAGTGACCATTGCTCTCTTTACGGATACTGATTTGACTAAGCGGTCTCGTAAGATTGCGCGTGTGGCTGGCGTTAAGAATTTCTCTGATGAGCAGCTTCAATTCTACATGCAGAATCTACCAGCTGAGTTTGCTCGCTATAGCGACCAACAAAAGAGTGATTACTTGGCCCTCAATGCTGGTTTAGTAGCTATGAATCTCGTTCTGGCTTTGACTGACCAGGGCATCGGATCCAACATTATTTTAGGTTTTGATAAATCTAAGATTAATGAAGTCTTGGAGATTGATGAGCGTTTCCGTCCGGAACTCTTGATTACGGTTGGTTATACTGATGACAAATTAGAGCCTAGCTATCGTTTGCCAGTTGACGAAATCATTGAAAAACGTTGATACAGCTGTATTGATTTAAATCGAATTAGAGATTGGGGTAATATAATGACAATTGATTTTAAAGCAGAAGTTGAAAAACGCAGAGAAGCTCTCTTGGCCGATCTGTTCAGCCTTTTGGAAATTAACTCAGAGCGGGATGACTCCAAGGCGGACAAGGAGCATCCTTTTGGACCTGGACCTGTTCAAGCCCTACATAAGTTTTTAGAAATCGCTGAGCGCGATGGCTATGAAACCAAGAATGTAGACAATTACGCTGGTCACTTTACTTTTGGTGAGGGTGAAGAAGAACTGGGAATCTTTGCTCACATGGATGTGGTCCCTGCTGGAAGTGGCTGGAATACAGATCCTTACAAACCTGAAATCATTGATGGTAAACTTTATGCGCGTGGTTCATCAGATGATAAAGGGCCAACTATGGCTTGTTACTATGGTTTGAAAATTATCAAAGATTTAGGATTGCCAGTATCTAAGCGCGTTCGCTTTGTGGTGGGGACTGATGAGGAATCCGGTTGGCAAGACATGGACTATTATTTCAAGCATGTTGGTCTGCCTGAACCAGACTTTGGTTTTTCACCAGATGCGGAATTTCCAATTATTAACGGAGAAAAAGGGAATATTACCGAGTACCTCCATTTTGGAAATGAAAATACTGGGAATGCTAAACTTCATAGCTTTACAGGTGGCCTCCGTGAAAATATGGTGCCAGAGTCTGCAACAGCAGTTGTATCCGGACAATTACCAGATCTTGCTGGTCTCTTAGATGCCTTTGCCAAGGAACACAAGCTTCAGTATGAAATCTCAACTGTTGATGAAAAAACTTATACTATTACGATTATTGGTAAGTCTGCTCATGGATCAACTCCCGAAGATGGAATCAATGGTGGGACTTACTTGGCCCTCTTGTTGAACCAATTTGACTTTGGTGGTGCTGCCAAGTCTTATCTGGAAGTGGCAGCTCGAGTACTGCACGAGGACTTTACTGGTGAGAAGTTAGGAATTGCTTATACAGATGCTAAAATGGGCTCTCTCAGCATGAATGCTGGTGTCTTCCATTTTGACAGTGCTAAAGCAGACAATACTATTGCTCTGAACATCCGTTACCCTCAAGGTACTGATCCAAAATCGATTCAAGCTGGTCTTGAAAAAGTCACTGGTGTTGTGTCAGTGAGTTTGTCTGAGCACGGACACACTCCACATTATGTTCCAGCAGATGATGAATTGGTAGCAACTCTTTTGAGTGTTTACGAAAAACAAACAGGTCTTAAAGGACATGAGCAAGTCATCGGTGGAGGTACCTTTGGTCGTCTCTTAAAACGTGGAGTTGCCTTTGGTGCTATGTTCCCAGACTATGTCAATACCATGCACCAAGCTAATGAATTTACAGATGTAGAAGACCTTTTCCGTGCTGCGGCTATTTATGCGGAAGCTATCTACGAACTAATCAAATAATCCACTACTCGGCTAGTTTTTCTGGCTGAGTTTTTCCATAGAAGGAGTTCTTATGTCAAAGATTGAAACCATTAAACAAGCCATTATGGCAGATCCTCAAAATAAAGACTATACGGATAAAGGAATCGAACCGCTCTTTGCAGCGCCAAAGACTGCCCGTATCAATATCATCGGACAAGCTCCTGGGATGAAGACAGAAGCTGCTGGTATTTACTGGAAGGATAAAAGTGGTGATCGTCTGCGGGAGTGGTTAGGAGTTGACGAAGATACTTTTTACAATTCTGGTTTGTTTGCAGTGATTCCCATGGACTTTTATTTCCCAGGGCATGGAAAATCAGGTGACCTACCACCTCGCAAAGGCTTTGCTGAAAAATGGCATCCTAAACTCCTCAAGGAGTGTCCGGATATTGAGTTGACCCTCTTGATTGGACAATATGCCCAGGCTTACTATCTTCATGAGAAAGTGAGTGGCAAGGTAACTGAACGGGTTCATCATTTTAAGAACTATTTGCCAGAGTATTTTCCACTAGTTCACCCTTCTCCGCGCAACCAAATCTGGATGGCTAAAAATCCTTGGTTTGAGGCAGAAGTTGTGCCAGAATTGCAAGCGTTGGTGCAAAAGATTATTCATCAATAAAGGAGAAAAACTATGGATGCTTATCAACAAGTGGCTAATAAGTTGCAAGAGTTGGGGATTACCTTTGATGTGGTGGAGCACCCACCTGCATTTACGACAGAGCAGGCGGATAGCTATATTGAAGGCATGGAAGGAGTTCGGACCAAGACCATGTTTTTGACCAACAAGAAGAAAACTCAATATTATCTTCTGATTATGGATGACAAGAAAAGTCTGGATATGGACTTGTTTAAAGAGCTAGTTTCAGCCAACCGAATTCGTATGGCTTCAGCGGATTCCCTCTATGAAAAAATGCAGCTACCACCAGGAACGGTATCACCTTTTGGTTTGTTAAATAATAAAGAAAAAGACATTCTAGTTTATTTTGATAAGGACATCATATCAGAGGATATCATGACATTCCATCCCAATACCAATGAAAAGACTATCTTTATCTCGACAACAGATTTATTTAAGTTCCTGCAAGATTTGGGATATTCTTATGAAGTCCTGGAGCTTTAGTCAAGCATTTTTCTGAGATTGCGGACTATTTAAAACAGAAGAGGAGGGCAGAAGATGGCCTCAAGCAAGGAATATTTGACTTTTATCTTGGAGCAGTTATCTGGTTTAGATGGGGTCAGCTATCGGGCCATGATGGGGGAGTACATCCTTTATTACAAGGAGAAAATAATTGGTGGTATCTATGATGATCGGCTCTTGGTCAAACCAGTCGAAACTGCCCAGAAATATATACCTGAAGCTGCGCTGGTGTCTCCTTACCCAGGTGCTAAAGAAATGCTATTAGTAGACAATGTGGATAGCAAAGACTACCTAACCACCTTATTTAAAGCTATGTTTGATGAGCTTCCCGCCCCAAAAGCTAAAAGAAAAAATAAGTAGTAATAAACCAGTTTCTGATCAAACTAGTTTTTTGTCATAATGAAATGCTTCTTAACAGGATTGTAAGTGTTTTACAGTGGAAACTAAATCTTTGACAGCTATTATTCTATTTAATATAATTAGAAAATACTTATATATATTAATATTATAAAGGAAGCGAAATGACTAAAAAGCTTAACTGTGGCTTTTATATCGGGAAGATCCACAGATTATCCAACCGACTCATGAATCGGATATTACTAGACCAAGAGATTCAGGATTTTAACGGTGAACAGAGACGAATCCTTCATGCCTTGTGGCAGCAAGATCGACTGAGCCAAACGCAACTAGCAAACAAGACAGGGCTTACACTAAACACTCTAACTAAGATGTTGGAGCTGATGATGGAGATGAATCTGGTTGAACGCTGTCCCCATGAAAAGGATAGGCGCAGGAAAGTCATTTGTTTGTCAGATCATGCTAAGAGTCTGAAAGATGATTATGATCGAATTTCTAAGGAAATGACAGAAATCATATATCAAGATTTTTCACTAGAAGAAGCAAAAGATTTTGAAACTTGTCTAGAAAAAATTCTGCTGAATTTGGAGCGAGTTGAAAAAGAAGAAGTATGAGTGAGACCATAGTACTATCTGGAATTTAAAGGAAGTCTTAGCATAGTGGTGATGGATTCAAATATAAAATGCCTTCCAGTGCCTCTTATAGCTTTTGGTTTCCACCATAAGCATTGCCGGTTAAGTTAAGTCTAAGTTTGATTAGTTACACTATCCAGAAAAAGGGAGGTGATCCTATGAAAAAAATGAAGGCTATTGTCATTTATGAACCAGGAGGACCAGAAAAACTTCTATTAGAAGAAAGACCTATTCCTAAATTACGAGAAGGATGGACTTTGGTTAAGGTTAGAGGATTTGGAATAAACCATTCGGAAATCTTTACACGACAAGGCTTGTCGCCTAGTGTTAGCTTCCCTAGAATTTTAGGCATTGAATGTGTTGGACAGGTGGTTGAGACAACTCGGACAGATTTAGAGATTGGTCAGAAGGTAGTCTCCATCATGGGAGAAATGGGGCGAGCTTACGACGGCTCATATGCTGAGTACGTTCTCCTGCCAAATGACCAAGTTTATCCTATCGAAACCAGTCTGTCTTGGGCTGAGCTAGCCGCAGTTCCCGAGACATATTATACGGCTCTTGGCTCTTTAAAAAATTTGCATATTAATCCCGAAAATAAGATTTTAGTTCGGGCGGCAACCAGTGGTGTTGGTCTAGCGTTTGCTCGCCTCGTCAAGGCTCAGTTTCCTGACGTTCATATCGTTGGTTCGGTTCGAAGTGGTTCTAAACAATTTTTGCTTAAGCACCAGGCTTATGATGACATTGTTATTGATCAGGATGGTCGGTTAGAGACCGAAGAGCAGTTCGATAAAATTCTAGAGTTGGTAGGTCCATCGACTATTAAGGATTCATTTGATCATATTGCTCCGGGCGGAATTATCTGTGTAACTGGTCTCTTAGGAGGACAGTGGGAGCTAGAAGGCTTTAACCCAATTGAAGAAATAAAGAATAATAGTTTTATGACGACCTTTCATTCAGCTCAAGTCAACCAAGAATTGATGGATGAGTTGTTTGACTATATTGACCGATACCAAGTAGATGTTTCCCCGAGGCGAGTTTTTTCCTTGGAAGAAGTGCCCGAAGCTCATGCTTATATTGAAGGGAAGACAGGTTTTGGTAAGGTTGTGATTATCAATGAAAATAAATAGGAGAAGCATGATGAAAAAGATTAGTGCAAAAGAATTACAAGGTCTTTTACAGACTGAAAAGATTGAATTGATTGATGTTCGTGAAGTAGATGAGTTTGCGAATGGGCATGTAGCTGGCGCTCGCAATTTGCCTCTTAGTGGCTTAGCAGAAAACTATCTTAGCTTAGACAAAGAAATTTCCTACCATGTTATTTGTCAAAAAGGAGGTCGGTCTGCACGGGCGTGTGAATTTTTGGAAGGCCAAGGTTATCAAGTGACCAATGTGGAGGGCGGAGTCGAAGCTTATCCAGATGAATTGACGCAATAGAAATTTTCAGAAGACTACTAAAATTTATTGAAATTTTGGTGGTCTTTTTGTAGAATGTAGTTAAGAATTTCTCTTGTTTTTCATGCTTTGTGAATGGAGGTTTTTTCCATGAAAATGAAAACAATAGCTTATTTATTGCTTGGCTTCTCTGTCTTTACATTAGTTGCTTGTTCACTTGATAAGAAAGATAATTCCAAAACCTCGGGATCGACTTCGAACACTCAACAGATAGATAATCAAGCAAAAGATAAGAAAATAACCGAAAAACAAAAGGATGCTAGTCTTTCTTATAATGGAAGTTATTATAGTCTACAAGGAAAGTATGAGGAAATCCTGATTGTAAATAAAAAGTACCCTCTCTCTTCTCATTACAATCCTGGAGAAAATCCTACTGCCAAGGCAGCTTTACTCAAGTTGATTGCGGATATGCAGGCCGCTGGATATGCTGTCAGCGACCAATACAGTGGCTTCCGCAGTTATGATACTCAACTAGAACTCTATCAAAATTATGTTGATCGAGATGGAAAGGAGGCTGCCGATCGTTATTCAGCCAGACCTGGATACAGTGAACACCAGTCTGGTTTAGCCTTTGACCTGATTGATACAGAAGGCAATTTGTTAGAAGAACCAGGTGCCAGCCAGTGGCTTTTGGATAATGCTGCCAATTATGGCTTTATTGTGCGGTTTTTAAAAGGAAAGGAAACTTCAACAGGCTACATGCCAGAAAGCTGGCATCTGCGTTATATTGGACAAGAAGCTAAGGAGATTGCTGATTCAGGTAAATCATTAGAAGAATACTTTGGTATTACTGGAGGAGATTATCAAGATTGATCGAATGTGGCTTCGTCTTTTCTATAGGTCATTATAAAATAAAACAAGGAGGACAGATTTATGAAGTTTTACAAAATTGATCCATCTATTGATGTTGTTGAAACTCCCGTCGAAGAAAGAGGTCGTTTGATCCGTCATCTTCATTTAGCAAAGGGGAAGGAAATTCCTGAACATAAGGCTGATGCACTAGTGACAGTTGTCTGTTTGGAAGGTAAGGTAGATTTTACAGCTTTAGGTGAAACTGTTCAAATGCTTCCAGGAACTTTTCTTACAATGGAGCCCAATGAACTTCACAGTTTATATGGTGTGGAAGAAAGCCATGTCCTAGTCATTCAGCAATTGATTTATTAAAAATAAAAAAAGTCTGATGTAAAACATCAGACTTTTTTTATCGAGTTCTAAGGTGGATTCAATAAAGAGAAGTGGATCTTCTAGTTATGGATTGGTAGTTACAAGACCTTGTTCATTAAAGGTATATTGTTTGCCATTGATTAGAAGAGTTTCACTGTGAGCCATTTTCCCATCTTCTTTAAGGTAATAGGAACCCTGCCAAGCATTTGAGAGCATGGATCCATCTTCAGTTGCAAAGTAATACCATTCGTCAGCGATCTGTTGCCAGCCAATTAGCATTTCTCCGTTCACTGGATTAAGATAATAAGATTTTCCAGCATCTCCTATTTGGTGAAGTCCTGTTAGCATATAGCCATCAATCGGTTGAAAATAATACCATTTTCCTTGAATATTTTGCCAGCCTGTGAGCATGCTTCCGTCTTTTGGATTAAAATAATACCAGGCTGGTCCTTCATGGTTACCAGCACCTGTTAATTGTTGCCACCCAGTCTGCATATCCCCATTTTTATCATGGAAATAATAGCATTCACCGTTTTCACCCACCTGCTGGACTCCAGTTAGCATATAACCTTCAGCAGGATCAAGATAGTACCACTTACCTTTAATATTCTGCCATCCAGTTTTCATATCTCCGTTTTCTGGGTCGAAATAATACCAAGATCTTTCTTTGTAGTATCCAAAACCATCTAACTCTTGCCAGCCAGTCAGCATATAGCCGTTGACGTTGAAGAAATAATACCTTCCATTAATTTGTTGCCATTGATTTCTGGGAAAACTACCATCTGGATATTTGTACCACCAACCATTCTTATCATTAATCCACTTTCCATCTGTGTGATTAGTGATTTGTGGTCGAATCTGCTGGGCTTGAACAGAAAAATCGTCTTGTGCCACCAAAGTTGTTAATAGACCAACTAGCAATAGAAGCTGTACAAGGAATAGCGTGCGTCGTTTCATTTTTTCCTCCTTCAAAGGTTTCGGCTGAAGTGAAATCAAAAATTTCACAGAGAGAAGTGTTACTGCAGTTAAGATACCATATTTTCTTTTATTCTTCAAACAAACAAAAATGTCTAATTTATACTAGCATATTTATTATTTGCATTTGTAAGCAAAAATAAACGAGTCTATCTAGATGGCCTTAAAATAAGTATTTATAAGAATGTAATATTCTTCTGTTTTGGATAAATATTTAAAATAACAAATCTTTCAAAAATTAGTGATATATTAAAAGTATATTTTATTTCATGTATAAAACAAAAATAAACACTTTTTTATAGAGATAATACCTTTTTGCATGAAATAGCTTCACAGATCAAACCATAAAAGTGCTTACTGTCTTGTTTACAAATAAAAAATAGGGTTAACTCTTAAAATATCAGAAAATTGCATGTAAAATAAAACAAAAACGAACATAGATAAAAAATAGAATTACATTAAGAACAATATTGAAAAAAATAATTTTGAAAACACGAACAAATTTCTTGCTTTGCCTAAATTTTTGTGTTATAGTTTAGGTCGATGTGAAATATGCATAAAAAAGAATTTTTTAGCAATATTGATATTGGATAGTTTTTCTTTTTGTCAAATTATTTGTCTCAGAAGTTTAGGTGAAACTAACTGATTAAAACATGATTGATGCTGATCTAAAGATTCAAGTCCTAGATATCATATTTACTGAAGAATTATTTTTTGTCATGGCACGTCTAAAATATAAGATCATTCTAAAAGATAAATGAATGATTTTGGAGGTTTATTATAATGTCGAAACATTTAAGATTTTTATCTTGTTCAGTATTAGCTGCAGCAGCAGTGATTCCAGCTTTTTCTGGAAATACTGTTCAAGCCGCTGACTACTATGGTTATAGTTCTCGCTATAGTAACTTATACCAACCAGGTGTTAATTACTGGAATACTGGCTTCACAAGTCGCCGTAATACAGTAACTAACAGCCGTACTAGTCGTCATAGCAGTCGTCGTAACTCTCGTTACAACAACTACAGCTATGGTTACAATAACTATGGCTACGGATATGGCTATGGTTACAATAACTATTATTTAGGTTCTAATATTTGGGATTATTTCTATCCAAATTACAACTACAATAACTATGGTTACAACTACAATAACTATGGTTACAATGGTTGGAACAACTACAACAACCTAGTAAACGATGAAAACTATATCTACTGGAATGGTAATCACTACTACCGTATGAACGATGGTAGCTACCGTATTTACCGTGACGGTGAATGGAAACCATTGACAAACAATAGCAACAACAACTCATCATCTAACAATTTGGAAAACGATCCTCATTACCGTTATGAAAATGGCTACCATTACTATGTTTTAGAAAATGGTGACTATTACTATTACCAAGATGGTAAATGGGTATTGGTTAAGACTTCAACCAACAATTCAACAACTCCATCACCTCAAGGTCAGCCGGAAACTCCAAGTACAGAACAACCAGCTGAAGATCCAAAACCAGCACAACCTGCAGAGGATCCAAAACCAGAAGTTCCAACTCCAACTCCAGCACAACCTGAGGCTCCAACTCCAGCGCCTAGCGATAAGCCTGAAGAGCCTACTACACCTGCTGAACCAAAACCAGAACAACCAACAACTCCAAGTGTTGATTTACCAGAAAATCCGCCAATTAACGGTGCTGACAGTGAGTTTGATCCATTTAATCCAAAACCAGCACAACCAGCAGAAGATCCAAAACCAGCGCAACCAGAACAGCCAGCAACACCTGGAAATTCAGGTTTGGTGACAACTGATGAACCTAGTGAAAACCAAATCCCTGATTATGTTGAAAAACCAGCAGAAGGACTTGAGCACTTGGCATGGGCACCAAATGGGCAAACTCCTAAATTGGTTTACCCACCAGGAAAACCAGGTGATAAAGCCCTTAAGAATGATAAAAACTACTACTTCGATGGTAGCACACATTACTACTATGTACCATCTAACTCAGACCGTACAGGTTATTCAGCATATTGGAAGTGGATTGGACAAAAATGGAAACTTCAAGGTATGACAGATCCAAACGATCCAGGTATTGATCCAAAACTTCACGAAAATACTGCTGACGATGAGTACATGTACAGTGATCAAAACTCTAGCGTGAAACTCTACTCAACTAACTTGGTAACAACTGCCAAAGCTGGTCAACCATTGCCATTCAAGAACGTTGAAGAGTTCAAGAAATACGTTATCGAAAAAATGAATCCTAAATTCCTTGATAACGCTGGATGGGATGCTAAAGTTGAGTGGGAAATCGAAGATGCAGATATCTTTGAGAAGACCAAAGAAAACCCATATGCTAAGGACTATGTCTTGGTTGCAAACCTCAAGAGTGGTGTTGAGGACAAGAAATACAGTGACGTAGAATTTGGTTATGTGAAGTTTGTTTACCGTGTTGAAGCAACAAACGATACAAACTATGACTATGTTTCAAAAGCGAAAGAAGCTTTCGCTAAAATCAATGAGACTCGTAAGGCTCAAGGTTTGAAAGAGTTGACTTGGTCAGAAGATATTTATCAAAACCAAGCACTTCCGAAAGTAAACGAGATTTCACGTCAGTACGATAGCACAGGCTTTGTCGGACGTCGTGACGAAGATGCAGCTACTGTCGTTAAGAAATGGGCGAACAGTGGTTTGAGAGAATTGCTTCTTGATCCAAACGTAACTGAAGGAGCTGTAGCGACAGTCGTAGATGGAAACGGTGTATACTACTGGACTTACAACTACAAATAATCAATCTTTTCCTAATGATTTCACTTAATTAACTAGAAAATCCCTTAAGATTAAATTCTTAAGGGATTTTTGTTCAAAAACTTCAATAGTATATATGCAAAAAAACACAAAAAGAATAGGATAATATTTATGTTTTTGTTTGACTAAGAGATCAGATGGGGATAGAATATTATATAGAGGAGGAGTAGACTATCATTGTTTTTATTACAAAGGAGTATAAGTAATGAAATCAAAAAGAAAGTATCTATCAAGAGCGATGCTGTTTAGTTCTGCCTTAGTATTAGCTTTTCTTGCTACAAATACTGCTCAGGCAGAGGAACATAATGACGTATTTTATTCTCGCTATCGTCCAGGATTTAACTATTATAATCCGCGCGTCAGAAATAACTATAATTACGGTCGATACCCTGGTTATTACAATCCTTGGTATAACTATAATGTCTTTTATTGGAATGGAAATTACTACTATAAAAACCAAAACGGAGACTATTATGTCTACAAGAATGGTAGGTGGGAACTCTATTACCAAGATGGCTTTAATAAACTGAAGAATGATCCCCATTATCGTTATGAAAATGGCTATCACTATTATGTATTGGATGATGGTTCGTACTATTACTATGAAAATGGTAAGTGGGTTTATGTTAAGAAAGCAGAAGATCCAACTCCAGAACCAAATCCGACTCCAGATCCTAAGCCAGATCCTGAAACGCCTAAGCCAGAGAAGCCTGACTGGGCACCAAATCCAAATATAGATTATAGTAAATTGCCAAAACCTCTCTACAGACCTGATGATCCTCGGATGAAGAGTGATCCTCGCTTTGTAGATGATAATGGTACCTATTATTACCGAGTCCATCTTGGAGACGAAAACCCTGATGGTATCGATGGATATTACAAGTGGATGGGCGATCGCTGGAAACTCTTTAACGGAACGGATCCAGACGATCCGGCTCTTGATCCAAATAATCATTCCAATCCAAAGGACGATGAATATAATTATGATGATAATGCTTCTACAGTTAAACTATACTCAGAAAATCTAGTTGGTACTGGTAAAGCAGGAGATCCTCTTCCTTTCAAGAGCAAGGAAGAATTCATCTCTTATGTTCAGCAACATCTGGCACCAAAAATGATAGATAATGCAGGCTATGACTGTAAGGTTACATATGAACTTGAAGAAGAAGATGTCTTTAATCAAGCAGTGGATCATGCTTGGGCTAGAGATTACGTTTTGACAGCTTATTTGACAAGTAGCGTCAAAGGATATGAAAAAACAGAATTTGGCCATGTGAAGTTTATTTATCGTGTGGAAAAAACTGAAAACTCAAACTTCCCAAATATTGATAAGGCTAAAGCAGCTTTTGCAAAAATAAATGCGGAACGTAGAAGACTTGGCTTACAAGAACTAACTTGGTCTGATGAACTTTATAACAATCAATCTTTACCAACAGCTCAGAAACTTTCTGTCAATTATGATAGTAGCGCTGGTATCACTTTCCGCCGGGAAGAAAATGCTGATGTAGTTGCTAACAAATGGCTAAACTCAGGAAATAGAGAATTGATTCTAAATCCTGATGCCAAAGAAGGTGCAGCTGCCTGTGTACAAGCAGGTGATGGTACATATTATTGGGTGTTTAATTATAAATAAAATAAATGAATATAATGGTCTATTCCTTTAACCGAGAACTTCCTCCATCTTTTAGAAGGGGGAAGTTTTAAATTGCTAAAGGAAAAACAAAAACCACTTCCGATTAATCGGAAATGGTTTGGATTCAATAATCGAATGTATTGAATAGATGTTCTTATTTGAGACCGTATTTTTTGTTGAAACGATCCACACGTCCATCTGCTTGAGTGAACTTTTGACGTCCAGTGTAGAATGGGTGTGAGTCTGATGAAATTTCAACACGAATCAATGGGTAAGTTTCCCCTTCGAATTCAACTGTTTCGTTTGAACGCTTAGTTGAACCACTAAGGAATTGGTAACCAGTTGAAGTATCCATGAAGACAACAGGACGGTATTCTGGGTGAATATCTTTTCTCATTTTAAAAAATTTCCTTTCTGCCATGGTCTCTTTGCGAGCCATAGATTAGTTACTTTGATAGTTTATCAAATTTCATTTGCTTTGACAAGCCTTTTCGCTCATTTTCTTTGCTTTTTCGCTAATTCTTTTAATTCTTGGAAGATTTCTTCATTTTCTTCTAGCGAATAGGAGTTAGCACCACTAGCTAAGGGATGTCCTCCGCCATGATGATTTTTTGCGACTTCATTGATTGGAATGAATTTGCTGCGCAATCGTACACGGAAATGACCGCTTTCTTGTTCAACAAAGATTCCCCACAACTTGACGTCCTCAATTCGACCAGGAGTTGCGACAATATCTGCAGTTTCGGCATCTGTAAGTTGGTGAGCTTTTAGTAAATCCTGAGTGATGATGACACGTGCTGCTCCATTTTCATCAAGTTCAAGATGATCGTAAACATAGCCTTGCAGCTTAGCAACTTTGTAGCTGAAAGAGTCCATTTTCCGAGCCAGCGTAGCAAAATCAAAGGGATATTCCCTTAATTGACTAGCGACTTGTAGGGTTCGAGCGGTAGTAGCGGGATAAAGAAAGCGTCCCGTGTCACCAGTAATTCCAGCGTAGAGGAGTTTAGCGATATATGCATCCATTTTTAGGTGATTGTTTAAAGCGAATAAAGAAATTAGTTCGCAGGTGCTACTTGAATTGGTATCAACCCACGCTAAATCACCATAAACGTCGTCATTAGGATGATGGTCTATTTTAATCAAAAAGGATCCGTTTGGATAACGTTTATCATCAATTCGAGCTGTATTAGCAGTGTCGCATACGATAACCAAGGAGTTTTCATAATCTTGATCTGAGACATCATCCATCTGGGCTAGCCAGGTTAGACTTGGTTCATCGTATCCAGTTACCTTAACTGTTTTTTCAGGGAAATTTAGCTGAAGGAGCTTTTGTAAGCCGACTTGGCTACCTAAAGCATCAGGGTCAGGATTTACATGGCGATGAATGATAATCGTTTTATATTCCTTGATCTTTTGTAAAATTTGATGTTGAATTGTCATAGAAAAAATCGTTCCTTCTTGCTTAGAGTTATTGTTTAATTGTAACACAAGATTTCTATTTTTAAAATGAAAAATATGTGCTATAATTATCAATAGAAGATATTTTGGAGGAAACTATGACTTTAGCAAAAATTGTATTTGCAAGTATGACAGGTAATACAGAAGAAATCGCTGATATCGTTGCTGATAAGTTAAGAGATTTAGGTATAGATGTTGATGTTGATGAGTGTACGACAGTTGATGCTTCAGATTTTCTAGAAGCAGACATTGCTATTGTGGCAACCTATACATACGGTGATGGAGAATTGCCTGACGAAATCATGGATTTTTATGAAGACTTGGCTGATTTGGATTTGTCTGATAAGATTTATGGTGTCGTTGGTTCAGGTGATACTTTCTATGATGAATTCTGTAAAGCAGTAGATGACTTCGATGCTATGTTAGCTTCAACTGGTGCAACAAAAGGTGCTGAAAATGTTAAGGTTGATTTATCAGCAGAAGAAGATGATATCGAAAATCTTGAGAATTTCGCTACTAGCCTGGCTGCAAAAGTAAGTTAGGAAATATAGAATAGTCAAAAGATAAAATATATGAAAAGGAAGAGAGGCTTTATCAGTCTCTCTTTTTTTTCTTTAGTTTCGTCGGGTGTTTTTCTGTAAAAAATGCTACAATAAGAAGATAAAAGAAAAGGAGAGAAGGATGGAACCAAAAGAAAAAGAATTTAGCATGAGTTGGTTTTTTAGATGGTTTTTAGATAATAAAGCCATTACGGTTTTCTTAGTTTGTTTATTGATTGGACTCAATCTCTTGGTCTTGAGTAAAATTAGTTTTATTTTCACCCCTATTATTGAGTTTATTTCAGTTATTATGTTACCAGTGATTCTGGCAGGTTTGCTCTATTATCTGCTTAATCCTCTGGTAGACATGATGGAAAAGCGGAAGATCAATCGTCTTGTAGCAATTACGATTGTTTTTGTATTGATTACCGTACTTTTGATTTGGGGGTTGGCGGTTGTCATTCCAAATCTTCAGGCTCAGATTGTAAGTTTCTTTAGAAACATGCCTTCTTATCTCAAGCAGTCTAAAAAAATAATTGATGATTTATTGGATAGTCGCCTGTCTGAAGAGTTTCGCCCTCAGATCGAGCAAGTTACGGAGAATATTTCTTCTCAATTAACGACATGGGCAAGTAACTTTTCTGCTCGAGCGGTTAACTGGGCTAGTCATTTTGTCAGTGCTGCTTCTCAAGTTATTGTTGCTGTCATTATTATGCCTTTCATTCTATTCTATCTCCTTCGAGATGGGAAAAATTTGAAAGGCTATATAACTCAGTTCCTGCCTAAGAAATTACGTGAGCCGGCTGGTCAAGTTTTGTCCGACGTGAATAGTCAGTTAGCGAATTATGTTCGCGGACAGATAACAGTTGCAATCATTGTTGCCTTTATGTTTATGATTCTCTTTAAGATCATTGGACTGCGCTATGGAGTGGCCTTGGCAGTCGTGGCTGGAGTCCTCAACTTGGTTCCGTATTTAGGAAGCTTTTTGGCTATGTTACCAGCGCTTGTTTTGGGACTGATTGCGGGACCTGTTATGCTCTTGAAAGTTATCATTGTCTTTATTGTGGAGCAAACAATAGAAGGACGTTTTGTCTCTCCTCTTATTTTAGGTAGTCAATTAAGTATTCATCCGATTACTATTCTCTTTGTACTCTTAACATCTGGATCAATGTTTGGAATTTGGGGTGTCTTATTGGGAATTCCAGTCTACGCTTCTGCAAAAGTGGTGATTACAGCTATCTTTAAGTGGTACAAAGTAGTGAGTGGTTTGTATGATGATGAAGTAGAGGAAGAAGTAAGTGAACAATAGTGAAAAAATGCTGTCTGCCATTGAGGCTCAGGATTTAGTGCAAGCAGAACAGTGGTTTGAAAAAGCCTTGTTAGAGGATAGTGATTCTATCTTATTGGACCTAGGAGAATATTTAGAAAGTATTGGCTTCTTTTTACAAGCCAAGCGTATCTATAATAAACTTGCTCCCCTTTATCCGCAGGTTAATCTAAATTTGGCAGCTATTGCAAGTGAAGATGGAGACTTAGAGGAAGCTTTTGGCTACTTGGAAGAAATCAGTTCGAACGATCCGTGGTATGTCAATGCTCTTTTGATTAAGGCAGATTTATATCAGATGGAAGGTCTGCCTGATGTGGCGCGTGAGAAACTAGTTGAAGCCAGTCAATTAAGTGACGATCCTATCATTACTTTTGGAATGGCTGAAATAGATTTTGAATTAGGCAATTTCACACAGGCGATCAAAGAATATGCCAGTCTTGATAATCGGACGATTTATGAGCAGACAGGGATCTCAACCTACCAGAGAATAGGGGTGAGCTATGCCAGCTTAGGAAAGTTTGAAGCTGCCATTGAATTTCTTCAAAAGGCTATCGAATTAGAATATGACGAATCTACAGTATTTGAATTAGCTGTGATTCTTTACGATCAGGAATACTATCAGAAGGCGAATCTCTACTTCAAGCAATTGGATACTCTTTCACCGGATTTCGAAGGTTATGAATATATCTATGCACTGTCTCTTCATGCAGACCATCGAGCTGAGGAGGCTCTATTCATGGCTCAGCAAGGCTTGAATAAAAATCCGTTTGATAGCCAACTAGCACTATTAGCCTCACAAGTTTCCTACGAACTTCATGATACTGAAAAAGCAGAGAGCTATCTATTAGATGCCTGGGATAATGCTGATGATCTAGAAGAGATAGCTCTGCGCCTGACTAACCTTTATCTAGAACAGGAGAGATATGAAGATATTCTTGATTTGGAGGATCAGGATTGGGACAATGTGTTGACTCGATGGAACATAGCTAGAAGTTATCAGGCCTTAGAGGACATAGAAAAAGCCCGAGAGCTCTATGGAGAATTGCATAGGGACTTACGAGATAATCCAGAATTTTTAGAAGAATACATTTACCTGTTGAGAGAATGTGGCGAGCTTGAAAGAGCCAAACAAGAAGCTCAGCACTATTTGAGCCTGGTGCCGGATGACAGTGTAATGCAAGAATTTTATAATAGTCTAGACTATTAAAATATTTATAATAAATTGTAAAAGCATATCATGTAGATATGTTTTTTGCAATTATAAAATTTTATGTTATACTAATTTTGCTTTATAAGAGAAGATGAAAGAAGAGTAGAGGATTAAAAATGTTTGAACCAGTTAAATTATTTCAATATAATACTTTGGGTGCCTTGATGTCAGGTCTTTATGGTGGGACAATGACGATTGGTGAGTTGCTTCAATATGGTGATTTAGGTATAGGTACTTTGGATTCTATTGACGGGGAGTTGATAGTTCTAAATGGCAAGGCCTATCAAGCCAAAGGATCTGGAGAGGTGCCAGAAGTAGTTGAGGTGGATCCGTCAGAGACAGTTCCATATGCAGCGGTCGTTCCTCACAAGGCAGAGGTGATTTTCCGCCAGCGTTTTGAAATGAATGATAAGGAACTGGAGGAAAGAATTGAGTCCTATTATGATGGGGAAAATCTTTTTCGTTCCATCAAGATTCATGGCGACTTTTCTCATATGCGCGTGCGAATGATTCCTAAGTCAACGTCAGACCGAAAGTTTGCAGAAGTTGCTGTTAATCAACCTGAATACAGCAAGGAAAATGTGACCGGGACAATCGTTGGCATCTGGACACCAGAGATTTTTCATGGTGTTAGCTTAGCAGGTTATCATCTTCATTTTGTATCAGACGATTTAAGCTTCGGTGGACATGTCATGGACTTTGTCATCAAAGAGGGTATTGTTGAACTTGGAGCGATTGATCAGTTAGATCAACGTTTTCCTGTTCAGGATCGTGACTATCTATTTGCCAAATTCAATATGGATGAAATGAAAGAAGACATTGATCGAGTAGAATAATATAAGATAAATTACTTGGCCGGCAACCTAATTTAGGTTCGTTTGGTCAGGTTTTTTAATTTGTAAAATAAAGGAAGGTAACAGGGATTTAAGCCATGCTATTTTATGGATCAAGTAAGCAAATGGTATCAATTCATTCCTAATGTTTATACCGTCAAGTATAGGCTAGAAAATTTCATTTTATAATGATGTGTAATCGATAATGTTTGTTGAGCTCTTCCAAAGTTCTTTAAAAGTATCAAAAATCTAATTTTTTAGTGTATTTATATAGCCAAGCAGAAAAAAATACTGTATAATAGGCTGGAATATAATGAATAAATAGGAGATCATTATGGGAAAAGATTTATTTAATCCTCACCTGCGTAAGTTTTCTATTCGAAAACTAAACGTCGGTGTTTGTTCTGTGCTCTTGTCAACCCTTATTCTATTAGGGGCGGCAAGTCAGGTTAGCGCTGATGAAACAAGCGCTTCTAGTGTTCAAAACGAGGTTGCTCGAACAGACCTTGCTGAACCATCAGCAACTGCTACAGCACCAGTAGCTTCTGAAGCTTCACAAAATGCAGAAACTACTTTAGCAGCCACAGCTACTGAGGCACCTCAGACAGCTGAGAATACTGCACCTACAAACTCAGCTTCAGAGTCTACTGAGAAACCGAAGGATGAGCAACCAGTAGCTTCTGAAACACCTCAACCTTCAGTTGAGAAGCCAGTCCTTCCTACAGAAGTTAAGCCTGTAGAGAATGCTAATCCAGTTTCAACTGAGGCTAGTTCAGACGCTGTAAGC
This sequence comes from Streptococcus sp. HMSC062B01, assembly GCF_001811085.1. NCBI lineage: Bacteria > Bacillati > Bacillota > Bacilli > Lactobacillales > Streptococcaceae > Streptococcus > Streptococcus sp. HMSC062B01. Next base: position 3,880 of record NZ_KZ672788.1, on the reverse strand, counting down.
ACTTCAAGATCTACAGAACAACCAGTTGCGACTAGGGAAGCTACACAACCTACACGTTCTCGCCGAGCACGTCGAGACGCTACACCTACTGGTTTACGAGATGGTGACCCAAATAATACTATTGAGAAACCAACTTTAGCGGATTCTGAGAAGAAGAGACCAGCAGACCTAGTGAAACAGATCAACTGGCTAGATTTTGGTGATTCTCAGGCTTTTAGAGATCTTGATACCGATGGCTCTCTAAAAGTAGGAAGTGTTTATGAGAAGGAAATCTCTCCAGGCTATGTAGTTAAATTAACAGTTACAGAATTAAAACCTTTCCACTCAACTGAGATTTATCGTGATCGTGTAGCAGGCACTCAGTATGCTAATACCTATGATCCTGATGCCAAAAACACTTGGTTTAGATATGTCCCTGCAGATTATAACCGTCAAGTTAATGAAGGTGATTCTGCGCGACCAAAAATCATTGGGGCACCAATGAACAAATGGACTGCCTTACGCGAGCAAGGAATTGATACCAACGGTCGGAAAACTCAGCTCCAGGTACCTAAGAATGGTGCTAGCTACGGTGTGAAGTTTAAGGTCGAAGCTACTTACCTTAACAAGCCAGTCAAAGCAACAGTCGTTATGGCGGATGGTGAAGAAGCTAACCCAGGTGAATATGCTATCTTTACTACTAATGGGCAAGGATGGGAGCATCTAGCAGAATGGAAACGTGTTGCGCCAAATGGTAATGTGATTACAGATACCTATGCACCTATGAATCCGAATAGACTTGGTCAGTATATTGGTGACAATGCAACGACTCCAACGATTGACTGGACAAAATTCACAAACCCAGATCAAAAAACGGGTGGTTTAGGTTCACAAGTATTTGGTCCAAATACTTCTAAAGACCATACTGTGCCAATTGTGATGACTCGTGAAGCCTCAGAAGTTGGAATTTATATTGCATCTTCTGGTCAGCAAGCTGCTATGATTGGTTTCATGGTTGTAGATACTGGAGATGCTCCTGAAAGTTACGGAAATGCAGTTCATACTATTTCTGGTTACAATGCTGCTACGGGAGCACAAAATCCACAACCTTACCTTGGTCGAAAACCTGCTGATATTGATACTACGTCAGGTAATGATTGGACTCACGATGATAGCACTGATCACGCTGATGAAGGGATTGATCAGCTTTTACCAGATGACTTAGTCGGTAAGACTCATGACTTGTTCCAAGCAGATCGTCTTCGTGATGGGGATTATTCGCTTCGTTTCCATGCTTCAGCTAATGGAAATGAAAAAGCCTATGTTCGAGCTTGGATTGATTTTAACAATAACGGGAAATTTGACGAGAACGAAGCCAGTGAGTTTACTGAAGTCACTTCTGAAGGAGACTACACAGTTACTTTCAGAAATCATGCTCCAATGAATGACGACTCAGTCAAGAAGTTAGGGATGCGTGTTCGTATTGCCTTGAATCAAGGTGATATCGAGAAACCTACTGGTACAGCCTTCAGTGGTGAAGTTGAGGACTTACAGGTTAACCTTACTTACCCACCAAAGGGTGAGAAGAAGGAAACCAAGGGCTTACGCGATCAACAACAACAAACAAGCCTACGCTTCACATCTCGTGGTTATTCAAAAGAAGACGAGAATGCTAGAACAACGATTGATACTAATAAGGCACCTGTTGTTTTAGATAATAATGGACGTGAATTAACAGCAGATGCAGAAGGTTGGTATACAACTGCAGAAGGCCGTTACAAAGTGACGCCAAATGGTGATAATGTCGATGTTGTTTTTGTTCCAAATGCTGGATACGTAGGGACTACATCAGGTATTAACATCCGTCGCTTTGATAGCAACGGTGCAAGCACTGAATGGTCAGCGAAAAATAATTCAGAACCTGTCATCAACCAACCTCTAAATTCTATGGATGCTCGTTATGTTCCTACAGTAGTTGATTACACTGAGCATCGTTCGACTGATGCCCAAGGTTTAGCGCAAGTAAAAGACATCTCATTTACAGATGGTAATCCAGCCAACACACCGGTTCAACCATCTGCAAGTAATCCTGCTACTTTCTTGGATGGAAATGGAGATCCTATCTCAGGAACTAGTATTCCTGCAACATCAGGTGGTAAAGAGGTTGGTACCTTCAACTTAGATCCAACTACAGGTCGAGTAACCTTTACCCCAAATAAATCATTTGTAGGAACTGTTGATCCGATTAAATTAAAAGTAAATGATGCAAGTGGTAATGATCACTTTGCAACTTATCAACCAACTGTTACCCGAGTTGTTCCAACATCTCAAAACGCAACTTCTGAAGGTATCCAAGGGGCTGAACAATCTGGTAATTTGGTCTTCACTCCAGGTGATAACCGTGTTCCGATTGATGAATCAATTGCACCAACCTTTGACAACGGTCAATCGACAAAAGAGGTTCCTGGCGTTGGAACTTATAAGGTGGATAGTACAGGCCGCGTTACTTTCCAACCACTTCCTGGATACTCTGGACGCCCAACTGCAGAAACCGTTAAGCGTGTAGATAAGAACGGAACAGAAGTAACGGCTACTTACCAAGCAGATGTTAAGGCTGCGACTCCAACAGGTCAAGGAGCAGAGACTACTGGACTCCAAGGTCAAAAGCAAGATAGCCACCTTACCTTTACCTCTGGTCAAGCAACTATCAATGGACAAAATGAGACTGTACCATTTGCACCAGAAGGTCCACAATTTGTGGTTAATGGACAAGTTCAACAAGGTAACAGCTTACCAGTACATGATGCTAGTGGTAAACTTCAAGGAACCTATAGTGTTCAACCGAATGGGGATATTAGCTTCCAACCAGCACCTGATTTCTATGGTACACCAACTCCTGCAACTCTTCGTGTGACAGATAAGAATGGTTCTACTGCTGAAGCTGTTTATCAACCTACAGTGACTAAAGTCACTCCAACAAGTACAAATGATACCTCAACTGGTCTGCAAGGACAGCCACAAAGCGGTAAGCCAACCTTTACAGCAGGTGATCCAGCAGTTCCACTAGATGATACGAAACCATTGACTTTCGAAGATGGACAGTCAACTAAGACTGTTTCGGGTGTAGGTGTGTACGCTATTAACTCTGATGGATCTATTACCTTTACGCCGGATAAGAAGTACGTTGGCACTCCAGATCCAGTAACTGTGAAACGTGTAGATAAGAACGGTACAGAAGTCACTGCGACTTATACCCCAACAGTAACCAAGGTAACACCAACTTCAACGGATGCCACTTCAAATG
>NZ_KZ672788.1:0-497 GCF_001811085.1 Streptococcus sp. HMSC062B01 | reverse complement strand
AACCAATGACCTTCGAAGATGGTCAGTCAACGAAGACTGTTCCGGGTGTAGGTGAATACAGCATCAATCCAGATGGTTCTATTACCTTTACGCCAGACAAACAATATGTTGGTACTCCAGATCCAGTCACAGTGAAACGAGTGGATAAGAATGGTACAGAAGTTACCGCGACTTATACACCAACAGTGACTAAGGTAACACCAACCAGCACTAATGCAACTAGCACAGGCCCTCAAGGACTTCCACAAACCGGCACACCAACCTTCCAAGGTGGTGATCCACTGGTTCCAATCGATGAAACAGTTGAGCCAACCTTCGAAGATGGAAGCAAAGAGAAGTCTATTCCAGGTCAAGGAACTTACACAATTGCGCCAGATGGAACTGTAACCTTCACCCCAGATAAGCAGTTTGTAGGAAAACCAGACCCAGTCACAGTGAAACGTGTGGATAAGAATGGTACAGAAGTCACTGCAACTTACAGTCCAGAGTTTACTAAG
>NZ_KZ672787.1:0-15518 GCF_001811085.1 Streptococcus sp. HMSC062B01 | reverse complement strand
CCAGACAGTTTGAAGAAAACTCGCTGCCACGAATTCCCATCTGCAACCTGAAACAATCCACCCGGGCATCTTGATGAAAACTTGGTTTTCTTTATCTATAACTTAAAAAGGTCCACTGGACCTTTTTAACCACCTAGATATGCTTTGCGGACTTCGTCTGAGGCGAGGAGTTCTTGACCTGTTCCGGAAAGAACAATTTTACCAGTCTCAAGTACGTAGCCACGATTTGCAATAGAAAGTGCTTTATTGGCATTTTGCTCAATAAGGAGAACTGTTGTCCCTTGTTTCTGGATATCTTGAATGATGTCAAAAATTTCTTGAATGAAAATAGGTGCCAATCCCATAGAAGGCTCATCCAAAAGAAGTAGTTTAGGAGTAGACATCAAGGCCCGTCCCATCGCTAGCATCTGCTGTTCTCCACCAGAGAGAGTTGCAGCATCTTGGTTTTTACGCTCTTCCAAGCGCGGGAAACGAGAAAAGACCTTCTTCAAGTTGGCTTGATTTTCTTCTCGATTTGTTTTGAGGAAGGCTCCCATTTCTAGATTCTCCATAACTGTCAAACCTGGAAAGACATGGCGACCTTCTGGAACCTGAGAAAGACCAGCTGCTACGATTTTCTGAGCAGGGACCTTCTGGATTTCATTTCCTAAAAATTCAATTTTACCAGCACTCGGACGAACCAAGCCAGAAATCGTCCGAAGGATGGTTGTTTTACCAGCACCATTAGCACCAATCAAAGAAACAACTTCTCCTTCATTGACTTCAAAGCTGACATCACGGACAGCCTGAATCATGCCATAGTGGACTGATAAATTCTCAACTTTTAACATAGTCATCAGGCTTCACCTCCTAGATATGCTTCAATAACTCGTTCGTTGCTCTTGATCTCATCAGGTGTGCCATGAGCAATCAAACGGCCATATTCCAATACATAGATTCGTTCAGTAACTTCCATAACCAAGCTCATATCATGCTCAATCAACATAATGGTAATGTTGAATTCGTTTTTGATACGGCGGATTAGCTCGGTCAATTCTGCTGTTTCTTGTGGGTTCATACCAGCAGCCGGCTCATCCAAAAAGAGAATTTTGGGTTCGGTAGCCAAAGCACGAACAATTTCTAGACGTCGTTGTTGTCCATAAGCTAAGTTTTTGGCCAAAGTCTCAGCTTCCTTGTCCAAGTCAAAAATCTTCAGCAAATCCAAAGCCTTATTTTTTAAGTCTTCTTCATTTTTATAGAAAGCTGGAAGGCGGAAGAAGGAGGCAAAAGTATGTGGCTTGTGGTGATTCCCAAAAGCAATCAAGACATTATCTAAAACAGTTAAATCTTTAAAGAGACGGATGTTTTGGAATGTACGTCCAAGTCCGAGCGATGCAATTTTATATGGAGCTTTGCCATTTAGCAAGTGACCATCTAAAGTCACTGTCCCTTCACTTGGCTCGTATACCCCCGTCAATAAATTAAAGAGAGTTGTTTTACCAGCACCGTTTGGCCCGATAAGTCCGACCAATTCTCCTTCATTTAGCTCTAAAGTCACATCTCCAACGGCTGTCAGACCACCAAAATGTTTCGTTAAATTTTTTACATCAAGAAGTGCCATTATTCTTTGACCTCCTTATCTTTTTTTAAAAAGCGCGACAATTGCAGCTCCCAAGTACCTAGAAGTCCACCTGGACGGAAGATCATAACTAAGATAAGAGCGAGTGAATAGATAATCATTCGAATGCTTGAGAACTCTTGCAAGAGCATGTTCAAGACACCTAGCACAATGGCTGCGATAATTGTTCCAGTCATAGATCCTAAACCACCAAATACAACAATGATTAGGACATTAATCGTATTGGTAAAAGAGTAATCCTTAGGCACAACTGCTCCGATAAAACCAGCCTTCAAAGCACCTGCAATTGATGCAGTTATCGCCCCAAAGACAAAAGCAACGACTTTAACCTTAGTTGTGTTAACACCTACAGACTCTGCCGCAATCTCATCCTCACGGACAGACAAGGTTTTGCGCCCCAGAGGACTACGCAAAAAGTTCAATGTGAACAAAGTAGTAATAACAACAAAGAAATAAACCATCTGCCAGCTAGTAAAGCCAGGAATACTTAAAATACCAGCAGCGCCATTAGTAACTTCTCCACCATTCACAATCAAGATACGAATAATTTCAGATACTCCAAGAGTTGCAATGGCCAAGTAGTCTCCTTTTAGTCGAAGTGTAGGAATCCCAACTCCCAATGCAACAAGTCCTGCAATGAATGCCCCTAGTATCATAGCAGCAAAAAAGGCAGGATAGGTTGGAGATTTTGTTCCAATGATTGCAACTGCATAGGCTCCAATAGCCATGAAACCAGCATGGCCTAGAGAAAATTGCCCTGAGAATCCAACAATCAGGTTGAGACCAACCGCTAGAATAATGTTAATACCGATTTCTTCTAAAATTTGCAAATGGAAGGCGTTCAGTATTCCTCCACCAGCTAAAACAGTAATCAAGACAAAGCCTGCAAGAATTAAAGCAAGCCATAGAAGATTTACTTTCAGATTTTGCTTCATACCTTACACCTTCTCTTTCACGTTTTTCCCAAGGATTCCCGCAGGACGAATTAACAAGATGATAATCAAAATACCATATACAATCGCATCACGGAAGTCTGACATACCAAAGGCTGTTGCAAAGGTTTCTAACAGACCAATAACAAAACCACCCAAGGCAGCCCCTGGAATAATTCCGATACCACCCAAAACAGCAGCAACAAAGGACTTAATACCTGGAGTCATCCCCATTAATGGCTCTAATGAGTTATAGTAAAGAGCGATAAGAACACCTGCTGCCCCTGCTAGTGCAGAACCCAATGCAAAGGTGAAACTAATGGTCCTGTTGACATTGATTCCCATTAGTTGAGCAGCATCACTATCTACTGAAACTGCCCTCATAGCTTTCCCCATCTTGGTTTTTTGTACAATAAATTGCAAAGCCAACATCAAGAAAATAGAAATCCCTAAAATCATCAACTGAATATTTGAAACTGTAATAGGTCCTAAGTTAAAACGAACAGTTGGAATCACCTGAGGGAAAGGTAAGGTACTAGCACCAACAAAATAAACCATGAGGTACTCCAAAAGGAAGGAAACCCCAATTGCTGTAATTAAGGCAGCAATACGAGTCGAATTTCGTAATGGGCGATAAGCCAGAAATTCAATGACAACCCCTAAAATAGCTGTTCCAATCATAGCCACAATCAAGGCTAAAAAGAAATTTAATTTCAATGAATTGATGAGGAAATACCCCATAAAAGCACCCATCATATAAATATCACCATGGGCAAAATTGATGAGCTTAATAATACCATAGACCATGGTGTAACCTAGGGCTAACAGTGCATAGACACTTCCTAGAATTAAACCATTGACAAGCTGTTGGAGCATAAGACACCACACTTTCTAATATAATAAAATCGGGCAAGAGACAAACTCAATACTAGAAATTGAATTCATCACCTCACCCGCAGAAAGGAACTGTATTCTGATTTAAATACAATTCCTTTTCCTTCTTTTGTAAGATTCTAGAAATTCAGTTGAATTGCTTAGTTTGGTTTTACTGTTTCCACAGTATCAACTTTACCATCTTTCAAGCCAATCATCAAGGCTGACTTAACTGGGTTATGATTTTTATCCATTGTGATAGAACCAGTCACCCCTTCGAAGTCTTTCAACTTAGCAAGGTTTTCTTTGATATCAACTGAGTTTTTCGCACCCTTAGAAGCTTCTGCTACCATATAAACAGAGTCATAAGCAAGAGCAGAGAACATTGATGGTTCTTCATTATACTTCGCTTTATATGCTTCCAAGAATTTCTTGGCTTTAGCTGTCATATCTCCGCTAGTTGAGTAGCCAGATACGTAGTAAACATTAGTTGCAGCTGCTGGAGTTGCTTGTGAGATAAACTCTTCACTGTTAAATCCATCTCCACCAACAATTGGTTTGTCAATTCCGATACCGCGAGCTTGGTTTACGATTTTACCAGCTTCAGTGTAGTAACCTGGAACAACTAGGGCATCAAAGTCTTTACCTTTGAATTTAGTTAAAGCTGCTTGGAAGTCAGTATCTTTTGAGGCAAATGTTTCAGTTGCAACGATTTCACCCTTGTACTCTTCTTGGAAAGCCTTGGCGATTCCTTTTGCATAGTCACTTGAGTTATCGTAGTAAAGAACAACTTTTTTAGCTTTCAAATTGTCTGTGACATATTTGCTAAGAATTTTTCCTTGGAAACTATCGATGAAAGTTGTACGGAACAAGTAGTCTTGACCTTTTGTCAAATCATCCTGAGTACCACTTGGAGTGATCAAAGGAACAGAAGCTTTGGCAGCATTTGTAATCGCTGCACCAGTACCACCTGAAGTCGCTGGACCAATGATGGTATTTACCTTAGCCTGGGTCACCAAGTTTGTAGAAACTGTAGAAGCTTCACTCAACTCGGATTTATTATCCTTATCTGTAACTTCAATTTGTTTGCCGTCTACTCCACCTGCTTTGTTGATTTCATCAACAGCTAACTTAGCACCTTTTTGTTCAGCAGTTCCATAGGAAGCAACGTCACCAGTTTCTTCGAAGTTGAAACCAATTTTAAGGGTCTTGCCAATCTCAGTTCCTGAAGCAGAACCAGAATTTCCTGTTGTAGAAACCTCTCCACAGGCTGCTAGCAATGCAACACTTGCAAGACTAACTAAAGTTAATGCAAATTTTTTCTTCATCAAAATGTTCTCCTTTATGAGTATTCAAAACTATATAGTAAGAATATACCGAATTATCAGAAAATTGTCAATATAAAAACAAACGCTTTTTAAATGATAACGTTTTCCTCTTGGCGATGTAGACTACCAACGAAGTTTTTGTCCAATTCCTGAATATGACAAGCACGAACTTTTTTTACAAACTTTTCCTGTCCCAGCTTCTTCTGCAAGTCTTCCGCTTGCGTTTTTGGTACATAGAGCTGAAGATACCGACGTTTTTTAGAATGGTAAACTATATCTCCATATGCAGCAACTTTTTTTACGTCACGATTATAATAAAGATAAACAATTATTCCAACTCGTTCTTCTTTCTGATACATAAGTGATCCTTCCCAAACTAGAACTACCTACTGATTATATCAAAAAAGCCCCTAAGGGGCAATTTGATTTTATAGGATTAACTCAAATTATTGTTAGCCATGATCTCATCAATGAATCCATAAGCAAGAGTCTCTTCAGCACTCATCCAATAATCACGTTCCGCATCAGCATGAATTTGCTCAACTGTTTTACCAGAATTATCTGCAAGAATTTGCTCTAAAGTTTTCCGTGTCTTCAACAAGTGTTCCGCAGCAATAGCCATATCCGTTTGCTGAGTACCACCACCAGTTCCTCCCATTGGCTGGTGAATCATATATTCAGCATTTGGAAGCATGAAACGTTTGCCTTTGGCACCGCTTGATGCGATGATGGTTCCCATGCTCGCTGCCATACCCATAACGATTGTTTGGACATCAGATTTAATAAAGTTCATGGTGTCAACAATCGCTAAACCAGCTGAGACTGAACCACCTGGTGTATTAACATAGAGGTAGATATCCTTGGTACTGTCTTGTGCATCCAAGAAAAGAAGCTGAGCAATGACTGAATTAGCCATATTATCCTCTACCGGACCTGTCAACATGATGATGCGGTCTTTTAATAGGCGTGAGTAAATATCATACGAGCGTTCCCCACGGCTTGTTTGTTCAATAACTACAGGAATCATAGTTTTCTCACTTTCTTTTAGTTGGATTTTCTATCAAATAGGAAATAGAATATTCAAAGTATGAATCCATTATAACTCTTTGGTCAATAAAGGTCAAATTTTTGAATCGATTAGGAAGTATACTGACCTTGAGAAGCTTATTTTTCAAAACCACTCCACTTTCCTATTTCTTGGATTTTGGACAACCCTTCAGCAAAATCTTATTTAGTTCCGAACAAGCGGTCTCCAGCATCTCCCAATCCTGGTACGATATAACCATGGTCATTTAGATGGTCATCCAAGGCAGCCGTGAAAATATCGACATCTGGGTGTGCTTCCTGCAAGGCTTTCACTCCTTCTGGTGCAGAAACTAAACATACAAATGTAATGTGGCTAGCACCACGTTTTTTGAGAGAATCCACAGCCAAGATCGCAGAACCACCTGTAGCTAGCATTGGATCGACAACGAAAATCTGGCGTTGGTCGATATCTTCTGGTAGCTTAACTAAGTATTCAACTGGTTTCAAAGTCTCTTCATCACGGTACATTCCGATGTGGCCGACCTTTGCTGCTGGAACCAAGCTTAGAAGTCCATCGACCATGCCAATACCAGCCCGCAGGATTGGTACAATAGCTAATTTTTTCCCTGCAATCTGCTTTTGGACTGTTTTTGTAATTGGTGTTTCAATTTCGACATCTTCAAGTGGTAAATCGCGCAAGACCTCATATCCCATGAGCATTGCGATTTCATCAACTAATTCACGAAAAGCCTTGGTAGAGGTATCTGTACGACGCAAGATAGACAATTTATGCTGAATTAGTGGATGAGCGATAACTTCAAGTTTTCCCATGATTGGATTTCCTTCTTTCAATTTATTCTTCTTATTATATCAAAAAAAGATTGAAAAGGCTTGCCATAAGCAAACCTTTTCAGAGTTTTTCTTGGTTCTAAAGCCATTCCTCATATCGCTTGATATACAAGTGTTTAACAAGGGTTACACTAACCATGTAAAGCACAATAATCAGCAGAAGAAAAAGGAAATATGCGCCATTGAGCGGAGCTGTTTTGAGAACAGAAGCAAAGAGGCTATATGGCAAAGAAGTAACAAAGAGAGCAGCAGCCATAGTGGTTACAATAACAGACAAGGCTGGACGGCTTTGCACGAATGGTAATTTAGGTGAGCGAAGCATATAGATGACTATAGTTTGGGTCCACATAGACTCAATAAACCACCCTGTTTGGAAAAGTGTGATAAAGGTTGCCGCTTGCTCAGTACCAGCTTGATAACTACTTCCTGTTATCATAGGAACAATGATAAAGTAAAGGGCCAAGTAAGTCAAAACATCAAAAATGGATGAGATAGGCCCAATCCAAGCCATAAAGCGGGTAATAGAGTTAGCAGACCAAATCCGTGGTTTCTTAAGAAATTCACTATCAACGTTATCGAAAGGCAAAGCTATACAGGACAGATCATAAACCAGATTGAGAACAATCAGGTGAACTGGTGCCATCGGCAAAAAAGGCAAAAAGATGCTGGCAAATAGGAGAGAAAAGATATTCCCAAAGTTAGAGCTGACTGTCATCTTGATATACTTGGTCATGTTGGCATAGACCTTACGTCCCTCTACCAACCCTTTCTCCAGAACCATGAGGTCCTTATCCAGTAGAATGACATCTGCCGTTTCCTTAGCAATGTCAACGGCCGTATCAACAGAAATTCCAACATCGGCTACTTTCATAGAAGGTGCATCATTGATGCCATCGCCCATGTAGCCAACCTTGTGTCCATTGGCTTTGAGTTGAAGGATGATCCGAGCTTTTTGGTCAGGAGAGAGCTTAGCAAAGACCGTTGTATTCTCTACCGCTTGGCTCAATTCCTCATCTGATAAAGCATCTACCTCTACGCCGAGCAAAATGTTTTCTACATCAAGGCCAACCTTTTCACAGACTGCCTGAGTAACCTTTTCATTATCGCCGGTCAAAATCTTAGTGGCAACACCGTACTCAGCCAAGGTTTCAATAGCTGGAGCCGCAGATGACTTAGGTGGATCCAGAAAGGCCAGGTAGCCCGTCAAAATCATATCAGACTCATCCTTGACCTCATAGTCATAATCTTCTTCTAGGTCTGACTTGTAGCTAACACCAAGCACGCGTAGCCCTTGCTCATTGAGTTGAGCCACTTCCGCAAGGATTTCCTGACGAATTTCCTCAGTCAGTTCCGTAATGCGATTCTTGTATTCCACATAACTAGAGATCGCCAGCATTTCCTCCAAGGCACCCTTGGTTACCATGCTGATGACATCTTCATCATCCTTGACGATAACGCTCATGCGACGACGCTCGAAATCAAAAGGCAGTTCATCAATTTTTTTAAAGGTTTGGTCTAAATCACGAACAAGCTCATGCTTTTCGGCTTCTTTCTCTGTTCGGTTGATAATGGCCCGATCCATAAGGTTTTTGAGTCCTGTTTGATAGTAGGAATTTAGAAAGGCGCGACGGAGCACTGCCAAGTCTAAATCACCGTGAATGTCCAGTGGATATTCCAAGACAATCTCGTCTTGGGTCAGTGTACCCGTCTTATCCGTACAGAGGATATCAATAGCTCCTAGATCTTGAATAGCATTCAATTTTTTGATCACGACCTTTTCCTGAGCCATGATAATAGAACCTTTAGCCAAGCTCGCTGTGATAATCATCGGTAGCATTTCTGGAGTCAAGCCAACCCCAACGCTGAGGGCAAAGACTCCTGCTTCCAACCAGTCTCCATCTGTCAGTCCATTGATGAAGAAAACAACAGGTACCATAACGAGCATCAGACGAATCAAGAGCCAAGAAATGCTATTCATATCACGCTCAAAAGAAGTCGGCTCATCGTAGGTATTCAGCGTCTGCTCAATGGCCCCCATCATGGTATCGTCACCAACCACCAGTACCAGAGCTGTTGCTCTACCGGAAATAACGTTGGTTCCCATAAAGGCCAGTGACTCTGTTTCTAAAAGGCTATCAAGATTTTGCCCATCCGCCTTAGACAAACATATCTTTTCTACTGCATCGCTCTCCCCTGTTAGGCCAGACTGCTGAACGAAAAAATCACGCGATTCTAATAGCAAAACATCCGCTGGAATCATGTCTCCGGCACTAAGTTTGACGATGTCTCCTACAACCAGCTCATCAATGGGAAGTTCTTGTTCTACTCCTTCCCTAATGACTGTAGCCGTGTTGACAATCAGCCGAGATAGATTGCTAGCAGCTCGGTCACTACGCAATTCCTGAATAAAACGAATGCCTCCAGAAATCAAGACCAGAACAACAATAATGATGGAAGTTGTCGGATCTTCCTCTCCGGGCTTAGCCAGCCAGACATTAGTCACCAAAGAGACTAAAGCAATCACTAATAAGATGACTGTAAAGGGGTTAATAATAGACTCGTAAATTTTCTTTAGAATGGAGTCTTCCTGCCCCTTGGTGATAACATTTTCACCGTAAAGATCACGATTTTCTTCAACCTGTTCTTCTGTCAGACCACGAAAGGCACTTTTGTAGAATGCCAGGGTTTCTTGTACAGGAAGCTGCAAAGCTGCAACTAATCTTTCTTTTACTGTTTTCATTGGTTTCTCCTTAATGTATGATTGATAAATTTCATACACAGGGACCAATCACTTTATAAGGACCGAACGATACAAATCAGCGATTGGCTGTGTATGTGCGGTTCCGGATGATCGTCAATTTGCATCGCATGTCTCCTTTCTTTTTCTTAAGAGGCAGGTAAACAACTATTTGCCTACTTGAAATATTTTCAACAAAAAAGAATACCCTGCCAATTTCTCGGCAGGGTTGTTTGCATGTCAGGTCTTTCACTTTATTTTACAACAGATAAAGTAAACATCTACCGTTCAAGCTTTAACTCCATAAGGCGATGAAATGAGCTTAGTCTTGACCTTGGCGATCAGGACTGTTGACCAACGAGTAGTGTCTCCACTGCTTTGCGGTAGTCATCCGTATCCTTATGGTAGCCTCACCTACCGATTTTCCATTCTTACTATACTCCTCTTTGCAAGGATTGTCAATAAAGAAATCACTAATTTTAAAATTTTTTACCAACCTATGCTAAAACCCACTACTTAGGCAAAACAGCTCCAATACGTTTACAAATTTCTACAACCATATCCTTTGGTGCTGCTGCATTCAGTCGAGCATGACTCTTTCCTTCTTGACCAAAGTCGCTTCCCCTATTCAGGACGACCTTTGCCTCTTCCCTCAGTAACTGGAAGAGTTGGTCATCCGTCAGACCATAATCTGAAAAGTCCAACCAAATTAGATAGGTTCCTTGGGGCTTCATAACCCTCAAACGTGGTGTCTCTTTGGCAAAATAATCAACCACAAAATCGATATTTTCCTCTAAGACTGTCTTAAGTTCTGTCAACCAGGATTTCCCATAACGATAAGCAGCTTCTGTCGCTACAAAACCAAGGCCTGAAATTTCATGCTGGTTGTTAGCCAGCTGGCGCTTTTTAAACTGATGGCGAAGGCTGGGATTCTCAATCACAGCATAGGAATTTTTAGTTCCAGCAATATTAAAGGTCTTAGTTGCACTGGATAAAATCAGGCTAAAGTCCTTAAAGTCAGGAGAAACAGTATTGAAAGACTGATGTTCATGGCCAAACAGCGTCAAGTCTTGGTGGATTTCATCTGAGACCACGAGGACGCCGTACTTTTGACAGAGGCGGCCAATTTTTTCTAACACTTCCCGTTCCCAAACTCGCCCTCCGGGATTATGAGGATTACAGAGAACATAAATCTTGACTTCATTGTCTACAATATCTCGCTCTAGCTGCTCAAAGTCAATCTGAAAGAGACTATCTTGCTCTATCAGAGAATTGGCAATAAGTCGTCGATTATTGAGCTTGACAGAGCGAGCAAAAGGCGGGTAAACAGGAGTGTTGATGAGAACGGCATCGCCTTCCTTGGTAAAGGCTTGGATAGCCGTTGAAATAGCAGGGACAACTCCTTCGATAAAGACCAAGGCATCCCTATCAAAAGCGTAGCCATGCTCATCCCGTTCCCAATCTAGCACAGCCTTAATCAACTCCTCGCTGGCATAGGTATAGCCATAAACTAAGTGATCCGCATAATCATGAACGGCCTGCTGAATTTCAGGCAGGACCTCAAAATCCATATCCGCGATCCAGGCAGGAAGAACCTCCCTATCCTCTTCAGCTTCTTTCCATTTATAAGTATGATGACCAAAACGATTAGGGGCTGTTTTAAAATTATATTTTCCCATACTAGTCCTCCAAGGCAGCTCGTAAATCAGCCACTAAATCTCGGCTGTCCTCAATCCCAATTGACAGGCGTAGCAAATCATCTGTCAATCCATAGGAATGACGTACTTCAGCTGGAATATCTGCGTGGGTTTGGGTCGTAGGATAGGTAATCAAGCTCTCCACTCCACCCAAACTTTCCGCAAAAGTGAAGACTTTAAGACTATTTAGAAGATGAGGGATCTTTTCTTCATCTCCAATCTTGAAGGAGATCATACCACCCTTACCTGGATAGAGAACCTCTTTTACTGCAGAAGATTTCTTCAGAAAAGCAACCACTTCCTGGGCATTCTGAGTAGATCGCTCCATGCGGAGAGCTAGTGTCTTGAGACCACGCAAAAGTAGATAACTGTCAAATGGAGAAAGGACTGCTCCAGTTGTGTTCAAATTATAGAAAAGCTTATCATAGATATCCGCGTCATTGGTCATAACGGCTCCAGCCAAGACATCATTGTGCCCGCCTAGATACTTGGTCGCAGAGTGCAGGACAATATCAGCACCATCTTCCAGCGGTCTTTGGTAAATGGGACTGTAAAAAGTATTGTCTACTATTACTCTTGCACCTCTTGCATGAGCCACTTGAGAAATGCGAGCAATGTCAAACTCCACCATAAGAGGATTGGTTGGTGTCTCGATATAAACAATATCTATATCTTCTGTCAGATTGTTCAGAAGCTCTTCTTCCGTATTGGCATAGGTAAAGGTGAATCGGCCTTCTGCTTCAGCTTGGGCAAACCAGCGGAAAGAGCCACCATAGAGATCTCGAACAGCCAAAACTTTACTTCCGACTGGAAAAGCACTAAAGGCCAGCACAATAGCCGACATACCAGAACTAGTTGCTAGAGCATAATCAGCACTTTCGATAGCAGCCAGAGTCTCCTCCAGGCTAACACGTGTTGGATTCTTGGTCCGAGTGTAGTCATAACCTGTTGATTGACCAAACTCTGGGTGCTGGTAGGTCGTTGAAAAATGCAGGGGTGTTGTTAAGGCACCAGTTGCTTCGTCTGTTTTTACCCCAGCTTGGGCCAGTATGGTATTCAAGTTTAATGCTTGACTCATTTCTTATTCCTCACAATCTCGTAAATCTTATTCTATTGTAACATCTTGCGAAAGTTCTGCGCTTTGTTCTTTTCAAGAGCTAGATATAGTCTGAAACTATATAAAAACCCCGACCTTCAAATAGCCGGGGCAAATACTTATGAATTAACATTTAAGAAATATGGAATTTCCTTCTCAAACTGCTTGCTTTTGCCTCTCCTACGAAGCGATCAAGCAAACGAACGCGCAAGGCCAAGCCACCATAAACTGCAATACCAACTCCACCAATTAGAACCAAATAAATCATACTTGAGACACGTCCAGCTGGATGGAAAAAGAAACCAAGAAGCAAATCAGCTAATGCAATGACAACTATCATTAAAAGCGTTAAAATACAAGTCAGTAAACTACGTTTGATCAGGTTTTGAGGATTAAGTCCTGTGATATCGCGAATTTCACGATACATAAAGACGATTGGAACAATCAGACCAATTGTCGTTGAGAGCAGAGGCCCGTAAGCTCTGAAAAGCCAAATCAGAGGAATTTGTAAGATCAACTTTACCACAACACCGTATAAGAAATAAACAATGGCCTTACGGTTTTGGAAGAGGGCTTGGATCATGGGAGCTAGCACTGTATAAAAGCTCAAAATAATTGTCTGTATAAGGGCAAATACAAAAAGTCCCAAAGCAAGTTTATCTGGCTGACCATAAAAGACCGTATAGAGAGGCCGAGCAACCAGAACGGCACCGATCGTTGCAGGTAAGATAAACAAGAGCAACATGGTTAGGTTGTCCTGAATCAAACGAGCAGCAGCCTTAAAATCTCCCTTGACATAATTCTCTGTCAGAAGCGGAATCCCAACCCCACCAATAGAAGTCGCTACAGCAATCAAAATCATAGTTATTTTATTGGGATTTGCCGAGAAGTAACTAAACATGACTAAGAGCTGGGTATTCGTATAATCTGTAAACCAACTCATTACATGGATGAAGGTCATCTGATCAATAATTTGGAAGAGCTGGATAGCCGATCCAGTGATAATAAAAGGAATGGCTTCACGAATTGTATCCCAAAGCAATGCTCTGGTATCAATACTGCTTCTGCTTGGTGATTTTTTGAAGATTGCTTGGAGCATATTTTCCTTAGAAAGGAAATAAGCCAAAACTCCTACACTGGCAATCATCCCAATAAAAGCTGCAAATGTTGACTGGGTGACAGCAGAAACATAATTTTTTGATCCGAAATTCATGATAAAGAAGGTCGCAAGAAGCATCCAAATGATTCGAATCAACTGCTCTGCCACTTGACTGATTGCATAAGGTTTTAAATTGTTAAAGCCTTGGAAAAATCCTCGGATAACACTCATAGACGGAAAAATCAGCACCGCCCATGAGAGGCTTTGCATGATTGGAATCAAATCTTTCCCCCCGCCGGATAAACTAGCAAAGAGAGGAGATAGAAGATACATGATTACTCCAAAAACAGCACCAAGAAACAACATGAACTTGAGGAATTCTCTGATTAGGGTAAAACTATGTTCCCTTTGATCAATCGTATTGTATTTAGCCACTTGCTTGGCTACAGCAACTGGAATTCCAGCTGTTGAAATCAGCAAAAACCAAGCATAAATGTTGTAGCCCATGGTGAAAAGACCATTAGCCTCCGCACCATGCTTGCCCATCCAAATATACCAAGGAATAATATAAATAGCCCCCAAAAGACGGCTAATAAAGTTTCCAGCAGTCAGCCAGGCAGTTCCCCGCAGCATCTGCTGCTGCTGACTTGTCGTTTCTTGACTCATACGATCAAACCTCATCTTATCATTTAATAGCTTTTATCCTATTATAAACTTTTCCTTTCCTCTTGTAAAACCCAGCCATTAAGTTTACAATAAGATTATGATAAAAATTGAAACAATAATAGATATTTTAAAAAAAGATCATAATTTTCGTGAAATCATCAAAGACGGCCACTACTTCTTTCATGACGGTGGACTGACTTTTGACAAAATTAGCTATGATAGCCGTAATGTGACAGATTCGACCCTCTTCTTTGTTAAAGGCGAAAACTTCAAAAAAGAATTCCTAGAAGGTGCTGTAGAGTCTGGTCTGAAATTTTATATCAGTGAGAGCGATTTTGAAGTAGGAATCCCTGTACTTGTTGTTAATGATATCAAGCAGGCTATGAGCTTGATTGCCATGGAGTTTTATGGTAATCCGCAAGAAAAGCTTAAAATCTTAGCCTTTACAGGAACCAAGGGAAAAACAACGTCTGCTTACTTTGCCTACCAAATCCTATCGCAAAGTCACCGACCAGCCCTCCTATCCACCATGAATACCACCTTAGATGGCAAGAACTTCTTCAAGTCCAGCCTAACAACGCCAGAGAGCTTAGATTTATTTGAAATGATGGCCCAAGCTGTAGCTAATGACCGTACCCATCTGATTATGGAAGTTTCTAGTCAAGCCTATCTCAAAAAACGTGTTTATGGTTTAACCTTTGATGCCAGTGTTTTCCTCAATATCAGTCCCGATCATATCGGGCCAATTGAACATCCCACTTTTGAAGACTACTTCTACAATAAACGTCTTTTGATGGAAAATAGCAGAGCAGTTATTGTTAACAGTGGCATGGATCATTTCCAAATCGTGAAAGAGCAAGTCTCTTCAATAGAACATGATTTCTATGGAGAAAATTCTAGCAACACCATCATAGATTCTCAAGCCTTTAGCTTTGAAGCAAGTGGCAAGCTAGCTGGAAAATACGACATTCAGCTTATCGGGCGTTTCAATCAAGAAAATGCTCTGGCGGCTGGTCTAGCTTGTCTACGACTGGGGGCTAGTCTCGAAGACATCAAAAAAGGAATTGCTGTAACCCGAGTACCGGGTCGCATGGAAGTACTGACCCAAAAAAATGGTGCTAAAGTTTTTGTTGATTACGCTCATAATGGAGACAGTTTAACCAAACTGCTCAGTGTAGTCCAGGAACATCAAAAGAACCAGACTATTCTTGTTCTGGGAGCAACTGGAAACAAGGGAGAAAGTAGGCGAAAGGATTTTGGACTCTTACTCAACCAACATCCAGAGATTCAAGTCATACTAACTGCTGACGACCCTAATCGCGAAGACCCTGTAGCCATTGCCAAAGAAATCGCTAGTTATATCTCCCACGACGTAACCATTATCGCTGATCGTGCAGAAGCTATAAAGATAGCAATGAGTCTTACTAGGCAAGAAGGAGATGCTGTTATTTTAGCTGGTAAAGGAGCCGATGCTTACCAGATTGTCCATGATCAAAAAGTAGCCTATCCAGGTGACTATCAAATCGCAGAAAAATATCTATAAAAATAAAAAGAGAGTTGACAGTGAACCGCACCCCAAAAGTTAGACAGAAAAAAT
>NZ_KZ672786.1:0-106970 GCF_001811085.1 Streptococcus sp. HMSC062B01 | reverse complement strand
AGTTTTCGTCAAGATACTCGGTGGATTGTTTCAGGTTGAAGATCTCGGTTGTTAGGATAGAAATGACAGTATATCTTTCATATTCTGCTTTTTATTAATTAGATTTGAATAAGTAGGAGAAATCACAAAACTTTAAGGGACTCTAATACATTAGAAGAGGTATGTTAGTTATAAGATTATTCATAATAGAAAACATGATTTTAATAGGATAAGTGATAGCTTAACAGGATAATTTTTAGAAAGTCGATCATTCTCCAGTAGATTTTCGTTGAGTATCTCAAATTTTGCCAATAGCTGGATTTTTCTTAATTTTGAAAAAGTAAGAAAAATGATGAAAGCGTTTGAAATTGCGAAAAAAAAACAGTATAATAAAAGAAAGAAAAAATAGAGGAGAGACTCTTATGGCAGTAAAAGATTTTATGACGCGCAAAGTCGTTTATATTAGTCCTGATACGACGGTTGCTCACGCAGCAGATATTATGCGGGAGCAAGGTTTGCACAGATTGCCAGTTATTGAAAATGATAAATTGGTTGGTCTTGTGACAGAAGGGACAATTGCTGAAGCTAGCCCATCTAAAGCAACTAGTCTATCCATTTATGAGATGAACTACCTCCTCAACAAAACAAAGATTAAGGATGTCATGATTCGAAAGGTCATCACGGTATCCCAATATGCCAGTCTAGAAGATGCGATTTACCTGATGTTGAAAAATAAAGTCGGCATTCTTCCAGTCGTGGACAATGAGCAAGTTTATGGTGTGATAACGGATCGAGATATCTTTAAAGCCTTTTTAGAAGTATCTGGTTACGGAGAAGAAGGAGTTCGAGCGCGCTTTGTTACTGAAGATGAAGTCGGTGTTTTGGAACATATTGTTCGCTTATTGGTGGAAGAAAACCTGAACATTTCAAATACAGTTAATATACCGAGAAAAGATGGTAAAGTTGTCATTGAAGTTCAAATTGATGGCAAGGTGGATTTAGAATCGCTCAAGAAAAAATTTGAAGACAATCAGATTCATGTGGATAGCATCGTTCATACAGAAGCGAAAGCCTTATAAAATATACAAAAGGACTGGGAATCATGTTCCCGGTCCTTTTGTATATTTTAGATTTACGCATCTTAACGTCTTAAAATTTTCTTTATGAGCTGAATGATTTTAAATTTAAGAGGGTTAGGATAATAACGGAAAGTTCCCATTTTTCGGACGATGAAGCCGTTGAAGTTCTGCTTGAAGCGCAGAACTCCATCAGAACCATCGAAAATTCCCATAATGCCGAGGAAATTATAAAATGGAATGCCTCGCTTGATGCTTTCAGTCATAACGTATTCCTGCAGCAGAGCAGGAGCGTAGAATTTGTTAAACTCAGGATAAGAGCCGCTGAAGAGATAGGTCGCTTCCTGAGGGGTGTAGATAAATAGGCTGGCAGCCAGAACTTGGTCTTTGTCACCGTATTTGTCAATCAGATCTTGAGCCTCTGCTTTACGGGTTTCAAAGCTGTCAAACTGACTGGAAAGCTCTCGCAACTGGTTTTGCTTCTTTTCAGATTGAGGATTGTTTTCCAAGTCAGCCTGTAGTTTCTGGATTTTCTGGCCCAGTTTCTCTTGGTCTTTTTGTAAGTTCTGAAGATAGTCCTTGAAGTTAAGGCTGGCTACCATAAAGTCCGCCTGCTGTCCAAAGCTATCATAAAAATCTTGATAGTAGTCTAGTGGCTTGTCGTCATATTCCCGTCGGTCAGAAGTGGTAGCTGTGATGTCTTTAAAAATGCTGAGTTGGTCACGTTCCAGCCTTGTTAGCTTGATACCAAAGGTGTTAGCCTTTTTGACGGTCGCCTTGCCGTTTTTACTGAAGGACTTGAGCAAGTCTTTCTCCGTCAGACCAGCTAGGTCTTTGACATAATGCCAATCAGGCTCCCCGCCTGGATAGCCTGTCTGCAGGCCGTCAAAGTCAAAGCCCAAATCAGTCAGTTGCTGGATAAGCTCGACCTTTTCATCAGATGTGGGCTGGCCATTGCTGTCAAAGGTCTGATAAGTCTCGTAGGGCTTGATGATGAGCTCTAGGGCACCTTCTTTTTTAGCATAGGCTTGCAAAGCTTGATAGAAAGGAGGCAGGTATTGAGCGTCAGTAGAGACAGGACCGCAGTTGATTTCCATATGAAGGCCACCAGTCATAGGCATGCTGTAGAGGACAGCTGACACCACTACCTGTCCCTGTGGGTCAGTGTAGCCGACATACTGGGTGCTGAAGCCCCTCTTGCTCAGTAGCTCTGCCATTTCCACGGTCTGCATAAAAGAGCGTTGGGAGCTAGCTGAGGTATGCTGGATGAATTCTTCTTGACTGAGAAGTTTAAAGGTCATAGGCTTCCTTTCTTTTAATGCTTGCTACGCAGTTTCTTTCTGATAGTGTAGGCCAGATTGGAGAGGTGGTAAAGAGGATTGGTTGGCAGGTTAAACTCACCAGCAAATTCCTCAATGGTCGGATTGAACTTGGATTTAAAGCTGTAGAGACCGCCCTTAAGATCGTTTTCGATTCCACCCATATTTTGCCAATCTGCTCCGCGCTCAAAAGCATGTTTGGCTGTTTCGTACCAAGTGATGATGGCAGGCTGATAACGACGGTATTCCTCGTCCATTCCGGCATAGATATTTTCAGAGGTTTTGCCGTATTCCAAGACCAGTGTACCAGACAGGGGAACGACAGTAGCACCTTGGCTAATTTTGTCCTGCAGAAAGTCAATCTCTTCTTGGAGGCGTTTCTGTTCTTGCTGGTTATTCTCAATCTTGCCAGGCTTGGTTTTCTCGGTAAATTTCTCTGCTTCCTTGAGTGTCTTGGTCAGCTGAGCCTGCAAGTCTTCCAATCGTGCCTTTAGATCAATACTGGACAAGGTGATGTAGGAGTGGTCAGGATAAGTATCCAAGAGTTTTTGATAATAGTTTTTGCCACGCAGGTGGATGTTTTTTCTGTTTTCTGTCTTTTTCATCAGGGCTGAAAAGTCATCCAGTAATTCTGCTCCGCCAAATTGGATTTGAATACCTTTGTTACGGGCTGTACGAATAGCCTGGCGAGTACTTTTAGAAAGCAAATCCTCACTGAAATCTTCTTTATGGATGTTAGCCTGCAAGCGAGGCTGGATGGTTTCGTCCAGAGACTCAGTCCGTCCGACCCAGACAGCTCCAGCATGCTGCAGCTCTTGAATCAGCTTTACCGTCTCGGCTTTGTCTTGCAATTCGCCACCCATCTTGCTTTCTGCCAGAAAGAGGCTAGGGTCAAACTTGACAAAGAGCGCTTTTTTCTCCTTGGCAAATTTCTTGAGCGACGCCAAAACAAAGGTCAGCAGCTCCTTGTCACCATAGTCCATGATGGGACCCCGAGGGATATAAAGCATGGTCATTCCCAAGGGCAGTGGTTTGATCAGGACACTGGCTACAGCAACCAAGTGGTCGTCTTTATAGAAGCCCAAGCGCTCATTAGCCCAGTTATCTTTGATCTGAGCCCAGGCTGAACTCTGCAGGAGATTGGCCTGGGGATGAGCCGTGACAAAATCGTCGTGTTCTTGAGCTGAAATTCCAATTTTGTAACTAAACATTATTTTAAAACCCACTCTCTAATGGCGTATGCTACGCCGGATTCGTCGTTTGATTTGGTGATGTATTTGGCGATTTTCTTGAGTTCTTCCTTGCCGTTTTCCATGACAACAGGAGAGCCGACAGCTTCTAGCATGGCGCGGTCGTTTTCTTCATCGCCGATTGCCATAGTTTGCCCTTTGTTTAAGCCAAGTTTTTCAGCCAGATGCAGGACAGCAGCCCCTTTATTGACAGTCTTTTTGACAATTTCCAGATAGAAAGGAGCTGACTTAACCAGTGTATATTTTTCGGCTAATTCCGGTGGTAGCTTAGCAATGGCTGCATCCAGAATTTCTGGCTCATCAATATACATACATTTGACGATTTCTTTATCAGCCATTTCTTCAGGCGTACGATAGAAGATCGGCATGCTGACCAGATTGGACTCGTAAACAGTGTACTTGCCGATGTTGCGATTGGCTGTATAAATGCCGTCCTTGGTGATGGCATGCATGTGGACACCTAATTTTCGCCCGAGCAGTTCGATATCCAGATAGTCGTCATAGGTCAGTGTTTCTTTGATTAATTCTTGACCTGTAACAGTATCCTGCACCAGTCCGCCGTTGAAGGTAACGACATAGTTATCTGGTTGATTAAGCTCTAGTTCCTCGAGGAGTCTTTGAACGCCACCAATAGGACGACCGGTTGCAATGACAATTTTGACTCCAGCAGCTTTGGCATCCTGGATAGCAGAAAAGACTTCTGGTGTGATTTCTTTTTTGCTGTTTAACAAGGTGCCATCAATATCGATGGCGACTAGTTTAATGGACATCTTATTCTCCGTAAATAAAAGTATCGTTTTTCATATAGCTTAGAAAAGCTTGGCTATTTTCATTGAACAAACCAGCATCTGTCAGCATTTCTTTAGGAAAATAGAAACGGTTGTCCCCTTGACGTGTACCCGTAAGAGACTGGACAATTGGGGAAAGGCTAGACAGTTCAGCTAAACTACCGTCTTTTTGAATGATTTCAATCTGAGTACGTGGCTTTTCAACGTCTGGACGATAAAAATCATAAGGAAGGTCAAAATTACGGTGAATAGCGGTGTAATAATCAGGTTCAAAACCAACTTGTTTGACGAGTTGCCGTAGGACATCCAGATGTTTTTCATTTTCCTCTGAGAAAATCATGGATTTAAAAACTTTTCGGTTGACATATCGCTGAGCAAGGTCAGATAAGATGGTGTCAGGGCTGGTCATCCAGCTTTGGAAGTAGGTATTCATGACTCCATCATCCAAAGCTAAATAGTCTTGCAAACTAAATCTCTTTTCAAAGAAAGGTAGTAAATTGGGTGAAGTCAATTTGAAGAAATCCTTCTGATCTTCGTAAAGGAATTTGGCTCTTTTTAGTAAGTTTTGCAACAAAACTTCCATGGCTCGACTAGCTGGATGGAAATAAACCTGCATGTACATCTGATAACGACTGACCACATAATCCTCCACGGCATGCATACCATTACGTTGAAAAGCAATTCCGTTCTCAACTGGTCGTATAACCCGTAAAATTCTTGTCAAGTCAAATTGACCATAAGAAGCGCCGGTATAAAAGGAGTCCCGTAAGAGATAGTCCATCCGGTCCACATCAATCTGACTGGAAATCAGCTGGACCACTTGCTTGTTAGGATAGGTGTGGTTAATGACGCTGGCCACTTTTTCAGGAAAATCTGGTGAAACCTGAGTCAATACACGATTAATCTCGGTTTCAGGACTTGTGATAATCTGGCGTGTGATTTCTTCATGATCGGTATCAAATAAACGCTCAAAGCTATGAGAGTAGGCTCCGTGTCCTACATCGTGTAAAAGAGCGGTGACCATTACCAAAAGAGACTCGTGATTGTCCCAGGTTTGAAGATATTTCTCATCGAAGATTTTGGTAATCCGTCGAGCGATTTCATAGGCCCCCAGACAATGCGAAAAACGGCTATGCTCACCACCATGGAAAGTGTAACCAGATGTTCCCAGTTGCTTGATGCGGCGTAGTCGTTGAAATTCTTTAGTATTAATTAAGTCGTAAATAACTTGGTGGTCCACATGGATATAGGTGTGAACTGGATCACGAAATACTTTTTCAATCATGCTTCTATTATAACACAAATGGCTTTGTAGAGAGTAGAAGAAGAAAAAACCGATAAAATTTGTTAAAATAGAAAGGAAAAAGACTAGATTGAGAGATAAAACTTATGAAGATTCGGATGAAAAACCAGATTCAATTAGATGGTCAGACAGAATTAATTGATCAAATTTACGATGCTGAATGGACTCAAAAAGGTAATCATCATTACTTACTGTTTAAAAACGAGGAAGACGAGAAAGTGGTGCTTAAATTTCATGATACGGAATTGACCATGACCCGCTTTTCTAATCCTAAAACTCTGATGCGGTTCATCAAAGATGACAGAGCCTTGGTTGGGGTGCCTACTCCTATGGGGATGCAGACCTTGATGACGGATACTCAACGATATTATCTGGATCTAGATAAGCAAATCATTTGTCTAGATTACCAGCTTAAAACACCTGATGGAGAACGATTATTTGCTGATTACCAGATGGAGATTTCTTGGTTGTAAAAAATGTGAAATTTTTTCAAAGAAGCTAGAAGATTTTCTTGCGAAAAAAGAGAAATTTTGATACAATGATAAACAACTCAAGGGAGTAGCTAACGGAATAACCGTTACATGGTCGTCAATACGAAAGCAATTTCCGGCCTTGTATGAAATAGCGAGACTTGTTTAATAAACAGGTCTCTTTTTCTATTTTAAAGAGACCCTATAAAAAGGAGGAGACAATTTGTCTAAAGAACAGAAACGTCAGGCTTTCTATACTCAGGATCAAGACTTAGTCTTGCAAGAGATGGAGACGTCTAAAGAGGGATTGACCAGCAGTGAGGTTGCAAAACGCTTATCTGAATATGGTCGCAATGAATTGGATGAGGGTGAAAAGAAATCTCTCCTCGTGAAATTTATCGAGCAGTTCAAGGATTTGATGATTATTATCTTGCTAGTAGCTGCTGTTCTTTCAGTTGTTACATCTGGTGGAGAAGATATTGCGGATGCCATTATTATCCTGGCCGTTGTTATCATCAACGCTGCTTTTGGTGTCTACCAAGAAGGTAAGGCTGAGGAAGCTATTGAAGCCCTCAAATCTATGTCTAGTCCAGCAGCGCGTGTTCTTCGTGATGGACATGTAGCCGAAGTGGATTCAAAAGAACTGGTCCCTGGTGATATTGTCATTTTGGAAGCTGGAGATGTTGTTCCTGCGGATTTGCGACTCTTTGAAGCCAATTCTCTTAAAATCGAGGAAGCTGCACTGACAGGTGAATCCGTTCCTGTTGAAAAAGACTTGTCTGTAGAACTTGCTGAAGATGCTGGTATCGGTGATCGTGTCAATATGGCCTTCCAAAACTCTAACGTCACTTATGGACGCGGGATTGGTGTGGTCGTAAACACTGGTATGTATACTGAAGTAGGTCATATCGCAGGTATGCTACAAAATGCTGACGAGACTGATACCCCACTCAAACAAAATCTAAATAACCTTTCTAAAGTTTTGACCTACGCTATCTTGGTGATTGCAGCGGTGACTTTTGTAGTCGGTGTCTTCATTCAAGGGAAAAATCCACTGGGTGAATTGATGACGTCTGTTGCGCTTGCTGTTGCAGCCATTCCTGAAGGGCTTCCTGCTATCGTAACCATCGTTCTTGCCCTCGGTACTCAAGTTCTAGCTAAGCGAAATTCGATTGTACGTAAGCTACCAGCAGTAGAAACACTTGGTTCAACAGAAATTATTGCTTCTGATAAGACTGGTACTCTTACTATGAATAAGATGACGGTTGAAAAAGTCTTCTACGATGCAGTTCTACATGACTCAGCTGATGAGATTGAACTGGGCTTGGATATGCCTCTTCTTCGTTCAGTTGTTTTGGCCAATGATACCAAGATTGACCAGGAAGGGAAGCTAATTGGTGACCCAACAGAAACAGCTTTTATCCAATATGCTCTGGACAAGGGCTATGATGTGAAGGCCTTCTTAGAGAAATATCCTCGTGTGGCTGAGTTGCCATTTGACTCTGACCGCAAGCTCATGTCAACAGTTCACCCGTTGCCAGATGGCAAATTCCTTGTGGCAGTAAAGGGTGCTCCAGATCAACTCTTGAAACGCTGTGTTACCCGTGATAAGGCTGGAGATGTTGCAGCGATTGATGATGCAACTTCGCATCTGATTAAGTCTAACAACTCAGAAATGGCTCACCAAGCTTTGCGTGTGCTGGCTGGTGCCTACAAGATTATTGACAGTATTCCAGAAAACTTAACTTCTGAAGTACTTGAAAACAATTTGATTTTCACTGGTTTGATTGGGATGATTGACCCTGAGCGTACAGAGGCAGCAGAAGCGGTTCGCGTGGCTAAGGAAGCGGGAATCCGTCCAATCATGATCACTGGTGACCACCAAGACACAGCAGAAGCGATTGCCAAACGTTTGGGAATCATTGATGAAAATGATTCTGAAGACCATGTCTTGACAGGTGCTGAGCTCAACGAACTTTCAGATGAAGAATTCGAAAAAGTAGTTGGCCAATACTCTGTTTATGCGCGTGTATCTCCAGAACACAAGGTTCGTATCGTCAAAGCTTGGCAAAATCAAGGTAAGGTTGTTGCTATGACAGGTGATGGTGTCAACGACGCTCCTGCTCTGAAGACAGCGGATATTGGTATCGGTATGGGGATTACAGGTACAGAAGTATCTAAGGGTGCCTCTGATATGATCCTAGCTGACGATAACTTTGCTACTATTATTGTTGCCGTAGAGGAAGGGCGCAAGGTCTTCTCAAACATTCAAAAGACCATTCAATACCTTCTTTCTGCCAATACTGCTGAAGTCCTGACAATTTTCTTGGCAACTCTCTTTGGATGGGATGTCTTGAAGCCAGTTCACTTGCTTTGGATTAACTTGGTAACAGATACCTTCCCAGCAATCGCTCTTGGTGTTGAGCCAGCTGAGCCTGGTGTCATGTCTCATAAACCACGTGGGCGCAAGTCAAGTTTCTTCTCAGGTGGTGTCTTGAGTTCTATCATTTATCAAGGTGTCTTACAAGGAGCATTGGTTCTGTCTGTTTATGGTTATGCCATTGCGAATCCAGTTCATGCGGGAGATCATATAGCTATTCACGCAGATGCGCTTACAATGGCCTTTGCAACTCTTGGATTGATTCAGCTCTTCCATGCTTATAATGTAAAATCTGTTTACCAGTCTATTTTGACAGTTGGTCCATTCAAATCTAAAACTTTTAACTGGTCAATCTTGGTATCCTTCATTTTACTAGCAGCAACGATTGTTATCGATCCATTAGAAAGCATCTTCCATGTAACCAAGCTTGACTTATCACAATGGGCGGTTGTTCTCTTGGGCAGCTTCTCTATGATTATCATTGTAGAAATTGTTAAGTTTGTTCAACGTAAAATGGGATTAGATAAAAACGCGATTTAAAACTTGCTTTAATAATAAATATCATTGAGGGGGAATCGGAAAGGTTCCCTCTCTTTACATTGTATTTTGTTGCAATATACTTTAAGATAAAATCACGGAATGAGAAAATTTTTTTACATGATTTGTCCATGATGTAAGTCAATGTCAAAAAAATAGATTTTAGGCAGGAAAAGAGTGAAATGAAGATAGAAGATTTTATCCTCTATCCCTTAAAACGGAACAAAGCTGTTTTATCATGACAATCGAAGAAAAAGAAGAACTGGAAACCAGAAAAAAACGCCTGCTCTATTTACTGGGTTTAATCTTACTCTTTGCAATTTTCCTCTTTAGTAGTTTCATTGTCAGGTTTTAAAGGAAATTTTATTGACAAAATGGATAGAATCGCTCGAAAGGGCGATTTTTTATCTTTTCTAGATAATTGAAAAAAAGGCTTAAATCCGCTATAATAGGTAGGTTGAAAGGATTGGGCTATTCCGATGTAAAATAGAAGAAAAATGAACATTCACCATTATCCTAAAATGAGAGAAAGAGAAGAAAATGAATTTACAAGAAGAAATTAAGAAACGCCGTACCTTTGCCATCATCTCCCACCCGGACGCGGGGAAAACGACCATTACGGAGCAGTTGCTCTATTTTGGGGGAGAGATTCGTGAGGCTGGTACTGTAAAAGGGAAGAAAACAGGGACTTTTGCCAAGTCTGACTGGATGGATATCGAGAAACAACGTGGGATTTCGGTTACTTCATCTGTTATGCAGTTTGACTACGACGGAAAACGCGTCAACATCCTAGATACACCAGGGCACGAGGACTTCTCAGAAGATACCTATCGTACCTTGATGGCGGTGGATGCTGCGGTCATGGTCGTGGACTCTGCCAAGGGTATCGAGGCCCAAACCAAGAAATTGTTCGAGGTTGTTAAACACCGTGGCATTCCAGTCTTTACCTTTATGAACAAGCTGGATCGTGATGGACGTGAGCCACTGGACCTCTTGCAAGAACTGGAAGAAGTCTTGGGCATTGCGAGCTACCCTATGAACTGGCCAATCGGGATGGGGAAAGCCTTTGAAGGCTTGTATGACCTTTATAACCAGCGCTTGGAACTTTATAAAGGTGATGATCGTTTTGCTAGTCTGGAAGATGGGGACAAACTTTTTGGTAGCAATCCATTTTATGAACAAGTTAAGGAAGATATTGAACTTCTAAATGAAGCAGGTAATGAGTTTTCTGAGGAAGCTATCCTTTCAGGTGAGCTGACACCAGTCTTCTTTGGGTCAGCCCTGACAAACTTTGGGGTGCAGACCTTCCTTGAGACTTTCCTTAAGTTTGCTCCAGAACCACATGGTCACAAGAAAACAGATGGAGAAATTGTGGATCCTTATGACAAGGATTTCTCAGGATTTGTCTTTAAAATCCAAGCCAACATGGACCCTCGTCACCGTGACCGTATCGCCTTTGTTCGGATCGTATCTGGTGAATTTGAGCGAGGTATGAGTGTCAATCTGCCTCGTACTGGGAAGAGCGCTAAACTATCGAATGTCACTCAGTTTATGGCGGAAAGTCGTGAGAATGTGACCAACGCTGTAGCAGGAGATATCATCGGGGTTTACGATACCGGTACTTATCAGGTTGGGGATACCCTGACTGTTGGAAAAAACAAGTTTGAATTTGAACCACTTCCAACCTTTACACCTGAGATTTTCATGAAGGTTTCAGCTAAGAATGTCATGAAGCAAAAATCCTTCCATAAGGGGATTGAGCAGCTGGTACAAGAGGGAGCCATTCAGCTTTATACCAATTACCAGACGGGCGAGTATATGCTGGGTGCTGTTGGTCAACTCCAGTTTGAAGTCTTTAAGCACCGGATGGAAGGCGAGTACAATGCTGAGGTGGTCATGACACCAATGGGCAAAAAGACTGTTCGTTGGATTTCTCCAGATGACCTGGACGAGCGTATGTCATCTAGTCGAAACATCCTGGCCAAAGACCGCTTTGACCAACCAGTCTTCCTTTTTGAAAACGACTTTGCCCTACGTTGGTTCGCGGACAAGTATCCGGATGTCAAGTTGGAAGAGAAGATGTAACGTACTAAGATTGCTTGGCTACATAGTAGTCTAAGCAATCTACGCCATGTCCTATGGGACCATGGCTAAGTACCTTACTAACTGCATTTGGCAAATAAAATCGATTTGCCAAACTCCGTGTCGTAACGCATTGTTTACCTGATTTAGGCTGATTCATTGACTGAATCTGAATCAAAAGTTGCTAATCAGTTGATGGCAATCGCTATGGTGATTGTCTAGCTATCTTACTAATTTTGGCGAGTAATTTGCCTCTATTTGTTTGATTTCATGTTGTAATTAATAGAAGGAATATAATTAGTGAAGTCAACTACATTGTGGATAATGAGGAAAAAGAAATTATATGGAAAATGCCTTTTAATCCATTAAAAGACAAGGCAGCTAAAGAATATATGATTAAAGAAAATGCAGAAATGCAATTATCTTACAATATAACAGAGCAGATAGGTGGACAGTTGAAGGCAGGGTTCACTTTACTTGATATATATGAAGATACGAATGGCTCTGGTAGGCTTCATGAACTGAATATTAAAACCTATATTGCAATTAAATCAGTTAAAAGATAGAAATGGGTAAATTAAAATTTAGGGGAAATTTATGAGTCGAAAAAAAGCGATCTTCCTTTATTTATTAGGGACCCTAGGTCAAATATGGCTTATATCTATTATAGTTTTTGTATTGCGTCATTTGGGAATGGTTGTAGATTATAGGACGCCAATGGGAATGCTTGCTATTGGCATAGGTGGCCTTTCCACTGCTCTATGGGGAACTATTATTGCAGTTAGATACAAAAAGTACAGTACGAAGAAAATATTAAAGGATTTTTTCGCTATAAAGCAAAACAGGGGCAGTTATTTATTTGCTATTGTGTTCTTGTTTTTGGATTTTTGCTATGTTGCATTTGATGGGGAATTAGCGTTTAATACGTGGTATATTCCTATTATCTTATTTCTTAAAGCAATCCTTTTTGGTGGAATTGAAGAAGTAGGGTGGAGATATGTTTTTCAACCAATTATGATGGAACGCCATAGTTATATTAGTTCAACTATATTTACTTTTGTTCCATGGGGAATATGGCATTTTTCTTATTTCTACATTGAAGGCACATTGCCGCAGGTACAGGCATTGGGATTTTTGCTTGGATTGTTGACTAATTGCTTTATTTTATCCGCATTATTTATAAAGACAAACAGTTTGTGGATATGTGTGATGACACATTCGGTAATAAATGTTTTCTCACAATTAGCGGTAGGTGGTAATCAAAATATATCTTATGCTTGTAGAATAATTATTATAGTAATGGCAACTGTTCTTTCGATTAGAGAGCAAAATAAAAATGACTAGCACTAAATTCTACTGGGCTCTGACTAGCCGCTTCACTAATCAACTTTTTAGGGTAATTTTAATTCATAACAATTTATATCGTAATAGATAAGATAGGCAAACTAGCCACTTTATCAATCGTACTGAGCAAGGAAGTTGTTTTGACATAGCATATTTGAATGCAAGAACAGTTTAGGGAGTTAGGCACTTGTTCTTAAAAATCATTCTAGATGTTAAGAAAGGAGTTTCATGTTTCTGGAAAGAAAACTAAAAGGTCAGGATGTCTGGATTAATATTGATTCTGATGATGTTAAGCAGACTGCGCAGATCTATCAAGATTATGAAATTGACAAAGAAACCATTGAGTATGCTCTGGATAAAAATGAACGGGCTCACATGGACTATAATCGCGAGAATGGTACAGTTGTCTTTATCTACAATGTCCTTAATCTAGCGACAGATAAGGAACATTATGAGACGATTCCGATGACCTTTGTGGCTCAGGAGGGGAGGCTCATTACTATCAGTAATCAGGACAATGCCTATGTTGTTGATATGATGAAGGCCTATACTGAGCGCCATGAGCCAGTATCGGTCTATAAATTTCTCTTTGCGAGTCTGGAGTTGATCTCCAATTCTTACTATCCAGTCGTTGAGCGGATGGACAAGCGTAAGGATGAAATTAATACTCTTCTGCGCCAGACAACTACTAAAAAGCATTTGTTTGCCCTGTCAGACTTGGAAACCTCAATGGTCTATTTAGTTGCTGCGGCTAAGCAGAACCGCATGCTTCTAGAGCATATCAAAAGCCATGGTATTTACCGCCGTTTTGACGATTTAGAAACTGAACAGTTTGAGGATGCAATGATTGAGGCTCGTCAGCTCGTTTCGATGACTGATCTGATTGCTCAAGTTCTCAGTCAGCTCTCTGGCTCCTACAATAATATCCTGAACAACAATCTGAATGACAATTTGACTGTCCTGACTATTATTTCAGTTCTTTTGGCAGTACTTGCAGTTATCACTGGTTTCTTTGGTATGAATGTTCCTTTGCCATTGTCTAATGATAAGAATGCCTGGATTTATATTGTTATCATTAGTCTAGTCATTTGGGGACTTTTGACCAAGCTGCTAAAATGGTTGGCTAATAAGAAGTAAATTTCTGAAATCAAATTATTTTTCTATAACAAGCACCGGGATGGTGCTTGTTTTTTTCTTGATTGCTAAAGAAAATAATTAGTACAGTTTGTCTTTGTTTAAAAAACTGTATTTCTATGTTAGAAAATATAACGTATTGTCAAGAAATCTTATTGCATAAAATTACATAATAAAGTATAATATAAAACAATTTAAAATAAGTGAGGGGTAGAAATATGGCAGAATACCTAAGCGATTTAAATTACAAAGGCAATGTATACCGATATATAGATTTGAAGAAAGCCTCGGCTTTGCTAGGAGGAGATATAAAAAAACTTCCTTATTCTATACGCATATTATTCGAAAGTGTCCTTCGTAAGGAAGATGGTATAGACGTTAAAAAAGATAACATTAATTCTTTGGTGCATTATCAAGCTAAATCACCAAGCGGAGAAGTTCCTTTTAAGCCTAGTCGAGTCATTCTCCAGGATTTTACAGGTGTCCCTGTCGTGGTGGATTTGGCCAGTATGCGTGATGCTATTGTTGGCCAGGGAGGTCAGGCCGATCAAATTAATCCAGAGATTCCGGTTGATTTAGTCATTGACCACAGTGTTCAGGTGGACTTTTATGGCTGTGACACAGCTCTGGAGGCCAATATGAACCAAGAGTTTCTCCGCAATAATGAGCGTTACGAATTTCTCAAGTGGGCAGAAAAATCGTTTGATAATTATCGAGCAGTTCCCCCTGCTACTGGGATAATCCATCAGGTCAATATCGAATTTCTCAGTGATGTCATCATTGAAAAGGATGGGCAACTCTATCCAGATAGTATGTTTGGGACGGACAGTCATACGACTATGATCAATGGTATTGGTGTTCTGGGCTGGGGTGTTGGTGGGATTGAGGCTGAGGCTGCCATGTTAGGTGAGGCTTCTTATTTCCCAGTTCCTGAGGTGATTGGTGTTCGTCTCTTGGGAAAGCTGCCTAAGATTGCGACAGCGACAGATTTGGCTTTAAAGGTCACGCAAATTTTGCGGCAGGAAAATGTTGTTGGTAAATTTGTCGAGTTCTTTGGGCCTGGCTTGTCTAATCTAAGTCTGGCTGACCGGGCTACAGTGGCCAATATGGCGCCAGAATACGGAGCTACCTGTGGTTATTTTCCGATAGATGAGGAAACGCTCAATTACATGCGTCTGACCAATCGGTCAGAAGATCATATTGAGCTGACCCGTCTCTATGCTCAAAAAAATTACCTTTTCTATGATGAAAAGGTTGAGCCAATTTATACCAAGGTAGTCGAAATTGATTTGTCCAGCATTGTGCCGAGCATCTCAGGGCCCAAGCGGCCCCAAGATTTGATTGAATTAACAGCTGCTAAAGAGGAGTTTCAAGCTAGTCTAGTCAGAGAAGCGGGGGTCCGAGGCTTTGGTCTAGATGAGAGCGAGCTAGAAAAGTCAGCAGTGGTTCAATTTTCTGATCATGAGGAGAAGATTAAGACGGGCCATGTGGCTATCGCTGCCATTACTAGCTGTACCAATACATCTAATCCCTATGTCCTGATGGCGGCAGGGCTTTTAGCCAAGAAAGCAGTAGAAAAAGGCTTACGCGTTTCAAAGACTGTCAAGACTTCATTAGCTCCGGGCAGCAAGGTGGTCACAGGCTATCTCAAGAAGAGTGGTCTTCAGACCTATCTGGATCAGCTTGGTTTCAATGTGGTCGGCTATGGCTGCACTACTTGTATTGGAAATTCAGGAAATCTTCGACCGGAAGTGGCTCAAGCGATTACGGATACTGACTTGCTGGCTAGTGCTGTTCTTTCAGGGAATCGGAATTTTGAAGGACGGATCAATCCACTGGTCAAGGCCAATTTCCTAGCTAGTCCGCCCTTGGTAGTTGCCTATGCTCTGGCTGGAAATACCAATGTCGATCTGACCAGCGAGCCACTAGGTTATGATCAAAAAGGGCAGCCTGTTTATTTGATGGATTTGATGCCAGAGCACGACTTGGTTGCAGACTATGTTCAAAAATATGTGACACGCCAGCTTTTTGAAAAAGAATATGCCCATGTGTTTGATGACAATGAAAAATGGAATCAGATTCCGACAGCCTCTTCTCAAAATTATCAGTGGAATCAGGCTTCTACCTATATTCAAAATCCACCTTACTTTGATGGTTTAGCGGATGATTTAGCTATTCAGCCACTGAAAAATCTTGCAGTGCTGGCAAAATTTGGGGATACGGTCACGACAGACCATATCTCCCCAGCAGGAAATATTGCCAGAAACAGCCCAGCAGCTTCCTATTTGCTAGAACACGGAGTGGATTACCAAGAGTTTAATTCCTATGGTAGCCGTCGGGGTAATCACGAGGTCATGATGCGGGGGACTTTTGCCAATATTCGGATTAAAAATGAACTGGCAGATGGAAAGATTGGTGGTTACACAGATTATAAAGGAGAGTTGTTATCCATTTATGAGGCGGCCATGCGCTACAAGGAAGAGCAAATTGACACCATTGTCCTAGCCGGTAAAGACTATGGTATGGGGTCCAGTCGTGATTGGGCAGCTAAGGGAGCTAATCTTTTGGGTGTCAAGGTGGTGCTGGCAGAGAGTTTTGAGCGTATCCACCGGTCCAATCTGGTCATGATGGGGATTCTTCCTCTGCAGTATCTAGAGGGTGAAAATGCGGCTAGTCTAGGCTTAACAGGCAAGGAGACTTTCGACATTAATCTGCCACAGAACCCGCAAGTTGGCCAGCTGGTTGATGTGGTAGCTCGAAAAGGTGCTGAAGAAATAGCTTTTCAAGCTCGGCTGCGTTTTGATGCAGAGGCGGATATCCGTTACTACGAAAACGG
Source organism: Streptococcus sp. HMSC062B01 (assembly GCF_001811085.1). Lineage (NCBI taxonomy): Bacteria > Bacillati > Bacillota > Bacilli > Lactobacillales > Streptococcaceae > Streptococcus > Streptococcus sp. HMSC062B01. The sequence goes on along the minus strand of NZ_KZ672786.1, from coordinate 90,472 downwards.
AGGAATTTTGCCCATGGTCGTTAGAAAGAAATTAGAGGAGGTGTGAGCATGAGTCAGACGGACGGTTTGAAAGATACCATTGCCTGTGATACCAGGATTAGCCAGATTGTGGATGATTCTTTGTCTTATGCAGGCTACAATATCTCTGAATTGGTAGAGCACCATGCAAGCTTTGAAGAGGTGATTTATCTGCTGTGGCATTTGCATTTGCCAACTCAGATTGAGCTCAAGCATTTTGAAGAAGATCTGCGAGATAATTATGCCATTAGCGATGCGGTGGAGCAGTGCATCCTTATCCAGTCACGTAAGCACCTTCATCCCATGAGCGTCTTGCGCTCAACGGTCAGTCTTTTGGGTGTTTATAATGTCCATGCTGAGGAAACTTCTCTAGAAGCGACCTATGAGCAGAGCATCCAGCTTATGGCAAAGATGCCGACTATTATTGCGGCTTTTGCCAGACTGAGGTCAGGTCAGACTCCGGTAGAGCCGCGGGAGGATTTGGGCTTTGCGGCTAATTTCCTCTATATGCTCAAAGGACAAGAGGCTAGTGAGCTTGAAGTCAAAGCCTTTAACTGTGCCTTGGTGCTCCATGCTGATCATGAACTCAATGCATCAACCTTTGCGGCTCGTGTCTGCGCCTCAACCTTGACCGATATTTATTCCTGCGTGACAGCAGCTGTTGGAGCGCTCAAGGGCTCGCTTCATGGCGGTGCTAATGAATGTGTCTTTGATATGCTGAAAGAGATCAGAGAGGAAGGGAATTGCCAGGCCTATCTAGACCGCAAACTGGCCTCTCATGAGAAGATTATGGGTTTTGGTCATCGAGTTTATAAGACTCAGGATCCGCGTGAAAAATACCTGCGTCAAATGGCTAAGGACTTGACACAGGGGACCAAGGATGAGGTTTGGTATCAGCTTTCAGTGGAAATTGAAGCCTATATGAAGCATACCAAGCACCTGATACCGAATGTCGATTTTTATTCGGCTACGGTTTACCATGTGTTGGGCATTGACAGCAGTATCTACACCCTGATTTTTGCCATGAGCCGGGTGGCTGGCTGGATTGCTCATATTCAGGAACAGCGCAAGAACAATAAACTGATTCGTCCACGTTCTAACTATATTGGTGCTCAAGGTTTGGAGTATCTTCCCATTGGAAGGAGATAAAATGGCAGATAAGATTTTGTTTGAGAAAAGGCGGTTGCAGGTACCAGCTTCTCCTATTATTCCATACATCCAGGGTGATGGGATTGGGGTTGATATCTGGAAAAATGCCCAGCTGGTCTTTGATAAGGCTTTAGAAAAGGCTTATGGTGGCCAGAGAAAGGTTGTTTGGAAGGAAGTTTTAGCTGGGAAAAAAGCAGCAGACCAGACAGGTGACTGGCTACCGGACGAAACGTTGGCAACGATTAAGGATTGTCTGGTGGCTGTTAAGGGGCCGCTAGAAACCCCAATCGGAGAAGGACTTCGTTCCTTGAATGTGGCCTTGAGACAGGAATTGGACCTTTACGCCTGCCTGCGGCCAGTTCGTTATTTCAAGGGAGTTCCCAGTCCGCTCAAGCACCCAGAGAAGACAGATATCACGATTTTTCGGGAAAATACAGAAGACATCTATGCAGGGATTGAGTGGGAGAGTGGAACGACTGCAGTACAAAAAGTTATCGATTTCCTGCAGAAGGATATGCAGGTTGACAAGATTCGTTTCCCAGAAAGCTCTGCTATTGGGATCAAGCCTATTTCTAAGCAGGGAAGCGAGCGGCTGATACGGGCAGCCATTGACTACGCGTTAGCAAAAGGCCTAAGGCGTGTCACTCTGGTTCACAAGGGCAATATCCAGAAATTTACAGAGGGTGGTTTTCGGAAATGGGGCTATGAACTAGCTCAAAGAGAGTATTCGGATGAGTTGGCTTCTGGAAAACTAGTTATTCAGGATGTCATTGCAGATAATTTTTTGCAGCAGATTTTGCTCTATCCCGAGAAATTTGATGTTGTTGCCTTGACCAATTTAAATGGTGACTATGCCAGCGATGCCTTGGCTGCTCAGGTGGGCGGGATTGGTATTGCGCCAGGAGCCAATATTAATTTCGAGACTGGTTATGCTATTTTTGAAGCTACTCATGGGACGGCGCCAGATATAGCGGGTCAAAACAAGGCTAATCCTTCTTCTCTTCTCTTATCGGGGGCCATGCTCTTTGATTACATTGGTTGGTCAGAGGTCTCTCAGCTCCTGACTAAGGCTATTGAGAAGGCTCTCTTTGAGCAAAAAGTGACAGGCGATTTTGCCAGTCAGCTGGAAGGAGTAGCACACTTGACCACTAGTCAATTTGCTGAGGAGCTGGTAGCTAATATAGAAAAGTGTCCATAATGAAAAAAATGATGAAGAATCTGCCTATCTAGACAGTCTCTTCATCACTTTTTTGTCTTTTTCGATATTCCAGTCCCCAGCCGATGATCCAGCAAAAGACTAGCAGATAATTTTCAATCCAGCCCAGTAGATTCGCTTGATTCGCCTTTGCCAGATAGCCTAGCAGATGGTTGGTACCAAAGCCCAGCCCGCCCAGAATCAGTGCTAGCAAGGTCATACGCAGATAGAACCAATCATACTTTATGTTGGCGGCAATGGCTAAAGGCAGAATAGCCAGATTCCAGAAACCAATTTCCCGCTGCCAGTAGGGAGCTAGACCATAGATGGACTCATTGCCCAAGAGCTGGGGCTGGAATATCTGGATCATAGCCGCGCCTAGCATAGCTAAGATAAGTAAAATGAAAATCACTCGTAAAAATTTGTTCATACCTGTCTCCTTTCTTCTTTGTAGATTATAATGCTTTTGAAAATGATTTTCAAGTTTTCATTTTTTACAAAAGAAATCTCTAATAAAATATTTTACAGTCAAGTCCTATCTTTTTAACCTTATTTATGGTATACTAGATAGGTTGCAAAACTTACAGTTTTTCTATTCAGTGGGAACTAGCGACCGAGTCGGCGCTTTTTTAGTGCCTGGACTTGAGAGACCATATTTATGAAGAGAAGAGCGAATACTCTCAGAGAATCGAGATTTATCAAGCGAAAGCACTTGTCATGTTTCGATAGATGAGTATCAAAAGCCTTATAAGGTGGCTTCGCACCGCCTTTAGAAAGAAGAAGAACATTGAAATTTAATGAATTACATTTATCTGCTGAATTATTAGCAGAGATTGAAAAAGCTGGCTTTGTAGAAGCGAGCCCTATTCAAGAGCAGACGATTCCACTTGCTATGGCAGGTAAGGATGTTATTGGTCAGGCCCAGACAGGGACAGGAAAGACAGCGGCCTTTGGCTTCCCAACTATGGAGAAGATTGATACAGATAATCCTGCAGTGCAGGCCTTGGTTATCGCTCCAACCCGCGAATTGGCCGTGCAGAGTCAGGAAGAGCTTTTCCGTTTTGGCCGCAGCAAGGGCGTCAAGGTGCGTTCTGTCTACGGTGGCTCCAGCATCGAAAAGCAAATCAAGGCCCTCAAATCTGGTGCTCATATCGTCGTAGGAACACCTGGCCGTCTCTTGGACTTGATCAAACGCAAGGCGCTTAAGTTGAACCAGATTGAAACTTTGATCTTGGACGAAGCGGATGAAATGCTTAACATGGGCTTTTTGGAAGATATTGAGTCGATCATTTCCCGTGTGCCAGAAGAACGTCAGACCTTGCTCTTTTCAGCGACCATGCCGGATGCTATCAAGCGTATCGGTGTCAAGTTTATGAAAGAGCCTGAGCATGTTAAGATTGCTGCTAAAGAGCTGACAACGGAGCTGGTGGATCAGTATTATATCCGTGTCAAAGAAAATGAAAAATTTGATACCATGACTCGCCTGATGGATGTGGAGCAGCCTGAGCTGTCAATCGTCTTTGGTCGGACCAAGCGCCGGGTGGATGAGCTGACTCGCGGTCTGAAAATCCGTGGTTTCCGAGCAGAGGGTATCCATGGTGATTTGGACCAAGGCAAGCGCCTTCGCGTCCTGCGCGACTTTAAAAACGGCAATTTGGATGTCTTGGTGGCGACAGATGTGGCAGCGCGTGGATTGGACATTTCTGGTGTGACCCATGTCTACAACTACGATATTCCTCAGGATCCAGAAAGCTATGTTCACCGGATTGGTCGGACTGGTCGTGCTGGTAAGTCAGGTCAGTCTATCACTTTTGTTGCGCCAAATGAAATGGGCTATTTGCAGATTATCGAAAATCTGACCAAGAAGCGCATGAAAGGCCTTAAGCCTGCGACTGCAGAGGAAGCTTTCCAAGCTAAGAAAAAAGTTGCTCTTAAGAAGATTGAACGTGATTTTGCGGATGAAAGCATCCGTTCTAACTTTGAGAAATTTGGCAAGGATGCTCGTAAACTGGCAGTGGAATTCAGTCCAGAAGAGCTGGCTATGTATATCCTCAGCTTGACAGTGCAAGATCCAGAAACCCTTCCTGAAGTAGAAATTGCCCGTGAAAAACCATTGCCATTTAAACCATCTGGCGGTGGCTTTGGCGGAAAAGGCAAGGGTAGTCGTGGCGGAAATAGCAACCGTCGTAGCAATGACAACCGCCGTGACCGAGGTGGCCGTCGCGACCAATTTAAGAAAGGTCGTAAAGAAGAGCGTTTTGACAAAGAAAATCGCTACCGCAAGGACCACAAGAAGCCACGCAATACTTCTAGTGAAAAGAAAACCGGCTTTGTTATCCGTAATAAGGGTGATAAATAAACAATTTGAAAGACTGCTAGCAAGAACTAGTGGTCTTTTCTTATGAAAATTTATTCGAATTTTGTATTGGCTTTTTGTTTTTTGTGGGAAATGAGTCTACATTCTATGACAATTCACAACATTTTTTAACAAAAATAACTAAATTTCATATTTTTATGTGTATCTTTTTCAAAAAGTGTAGTATAATAGGCGTAGAAGACCTACTCATATTAAGATAGGCATTACATTGAATACGGATTAAACAATAATGTTAAAGATTAGGCGCTGCCATCTCATTTTAACAATAAACAAAAGGAGCAGGTAAATGAAGGAAGGTAGACATAGAATTATTCTGCAGGAGCTTGACCGGGCGGGTTTGGTATCAGTTAGGAAATTAAAGGATCTTTTGGATGTAACGGATATGACCATTCGTCGCGATTTAATTGATCTTGAGAAGCAAGGCTTTTTAGTTCGGGTTCATGGAGGGGCACATAAAAAAGTTAGAGATGGCTTAGTGGAAGTTCCTCATACTGAAAAAATCATGATCAACACGGAAGAAAAAGAAGTGATTGCTAAAAAATGTGCAGATCTCATTTCTTCAGGAGATACAATTTTTATCGGTTCAGGTACTACAACAGCTTTGATTGGAGATTTCCTTGATGATAAGACTGTTAATATTGTTACCAATTCCTTGCCAATTTTTGAAAAACTAAAGGATAATCCTCACTATGATATCCTTTTGATTGGTGGTCGTTATCGGGTTAAAACGCAAACTTTTGTAGGACAATTTGCCGTTAATTTACTCAAAGAAATCAAGGTTTCTAAGGCTTTTATTGGGGCTAATGGAATTGATGGTCACAATGTTACAACAGCTAATGAAGAAGAGGGAAATGCGGATGCTATTATCCTTAACAATGCGATTGAAAAATACATTGTTGCTGATAATAGTAAATTTGATAGTTATTCTTTCTACACTTTTTATCGCTTAGATGACGTGAATGCTATTGTAACGGATGACAATATTTCGCAGAGAATGAAAGATAAGTATCAATCTTATACAAAAGTTTTATAAAAAACAAAAATGCCAAACTAGTGTTGGGCATTTTTTTGTGCTTCAATATAAGCCAATTTTTCTTGGCGAGTTTTCTGTTTGAAGAGAGCTTCTGCTGACATGGCAGAAGATTTGTCAGGGTATTCTTCCTGATAAAGCAGTTTAACAGGAAGTCTGGCACGAGTATACTTTGCACCTTTTCCTGCATTGTGGACAGCCAAACGCTTTTGCACGTCCGTGCTATAACCGGTGTAGAGAGTACCATCAGTGCACTCTAAGACATACATATAGGCTTTAGTTTCCATGGTAGATCTCATATATTTCTGGAGTATAGCTACCGTCTTCCTCGTGAAGAATCAGAGGTGGTAGTATCTTTAAGCCGTCCCTTGAGCCATCTTTAATAGCCTCAATCAAAAGCATATTGGCTCCTTTACCCATCTTGGGATAGACAAATTGGATTCTTTTTGGTGCCAGGTTATGAGCTTTCATAGTATCCAAAATATCTAAGAAGCGGTCGGGTCTATGAACCATAGCAAGGCGACCGTTTGATTTGAGGACACGCTGGGCGACAGTACAGATTTCTTCAAGATTAGTTGAAATCTCATGTCGGGCCAGAAGATAGTGCTCGCTTTCATTGAGATTGGAATGTTTGTCAACCTTGAAATAGGGGGGGTTACAAAAGATCATATCCACCTTACTACAAGGAATATAGTGAGGGAGATTTTTTAAATCATCGTGAATGACTTGCATTTGCTGGTCAAGTTGATTGAGCTGGATGGAGCGTTGCGCCATATCTGCCAGCCGTTCCTGGATCTCAACTGCAATAATCTTAGCCTGAGTGTGGGCACTGGCAAATAAGCCGACAGCACCATTGCCGGCACAGAGGTCTACAATCAAGCCATTCTTGGGTAATTTTGGAAAGCGAGAGAGCAGAACACTATCAACAGAATAGCTGAAGACCTCTCGGTTTTGAATGATTTTAACGTCAGTAGAAAAGAGCTGATCCAGCCGTTCTCCTTCTTTTAATACTGCTTTTTCCATAGTGTTATTATAGCACGAGTCAAAGGACGAATTCAATCTTGAATAGAAAAAAGTTCTAACTAGAAAAAAGTTAGAACTTTAATGAATGTTTCTTAATTCTATCTTCAATTGCTGAATTGGCCATTATCGGATTTTTCATTTTTTTCTTGGAGATAATTGACCAAGATAAAAATAAGGCTGAAAACAAAAGCTAGGATAAGGAAGATAGGGGTAGTTTGACTGGTCAAGGTTCCAATTTCGATAAAGGAACGAAGGAGGTAGGCTGTTCCGAAAAATCCTCCAATAGACCAGATGATGAGAAGAATTCTCCAAAGATTGAGCGGAATACAAGCGCGTGCTACAGAAAGAAAACCAATGGTTCCTAGTAAGTAGTAAGAGACTGTAGACATATCAAGAGAACTCCAGCCATTATAAGAACCGAAAATTCGGACAAATAGTACACTGAAGACAACCATGAGTCCGCTTGGCAGGGCTTTGAAAATTGCTTTTTTAAGGAACTTAGGCTCTACCGGACGGATATTGCGCTCGAATGTCAGCACAAATGGAGGGAATCCTTCAACAAATTGGTCAAAGAGAGTGATTTGCACTGGAATGAAAGGAAAGACAAGAAGCCATTCTTTATTTCCTAACAAGACACTGGCGATACAAATCATGGTCAAGATAAAGGAGTAGATGGTCTTCACCAAGAAAATAGGAGCGATACGGGCAATGTTATTTACCACGCGCCGACCTTCAAAGAGAATCTCAGGAACATCATTGAAATCTGAGTTGAGAAGAACGAGATTAGCAATCTGCCGTGTCGCAGGATCTCCTTCAGCCATAACAATCGAGCAGTCTGCTTCGCGCAGGGCTAGAATATCGTTTACCCCGTCTCCAGTCATGGCTGTTGTATGACCTGCTTTTTTCAGGGTTTGAATAATGAGCTTTTTCTGATGAGGAGATACACGGCCAAAGATAGCTGTTTCTTCAGCAGTAGCAATCAAGTCAGTATCTGAGACAGTCGAACAGTCAAGATAGCTTTGATAATTCTCAAAGCCTGCCTTGGCGGCAATATTTGAAACAGTAATTGGATTATCACCAGAGATGATTTTCAGATTAACGTCTTGGGATCGCAAGTATTCGAGTGTATCAGCAGCCCCTTGCCGGATAGGATCTGTAATTTCTAAGACAGCCAGAACTTCAATCTGTTGTGGCAGAGTCATGTGCTGGTGGTTAAGTTTATCAGTGCTAGAAGCTAGGGCCAGAACCCGCGAGCCACGTTCTTGGGCTTCTTGAACTGATTTTAGATTTTGCTGATGGAGCAAGATTTCGGGTGCTCCTAGGAAGATAGTCCCAAAGGGTTCCATTTCCATAGCTCCCCATTTTCGATCACTGGAGAAGGGGATGGTATTTGACGTTTGGTATTTTGTTTGGCCTGAAGGAAATCTTTTACGAATGGCCTGAGCAGTAGGGTTTTTATCATCGCTGTTGGCCATATAGTTAGCTAAAATATTTGAGATAGTCTCTGCTGAAATAGATTCTGACAAGGGATAAACTTGCTCGACTTTCATCTTACCTTCAGTAATGGTTCCTGTTTTATCCAAGCATAAAGTATCCACATGAGCCAGGGTTTCAACTGAGTACATTTCTTGTACCAGGACTTTGCGCATCCCCAGTTTAATAACAGCTGTTAAGAGCGAAGTGATAGTCAACAGTGCAATTCCTTTTGGTAGCATACCCAAAAGGGCTGTTGATGAATTGATAACAGAGTCTTTGACAGGAAGCTGTTTGATGAGTAAGGCTTCAAAGAAGAGCGCTAAACCGCAGGGAATGATGATTTTTCCAGTAAAAGCAGCGATTTTATTCAAAGAATCCAAGATGCGAGAGTTGAGTGGCTTAAGGGTCTTGGCTTCTAACATTAGTTTTGCAGCGTAGTTATTAGCCCCTACTTGAGATACTTGGGCTAAGACTTGCCCGCTAGCTAAGAAACTACCCGACAGCAATTGATCGCCAACTTCTTTAAGCACAAGATCACTTTCACCAGTAAGCATGGCTTCATTGGCTTCTGCAAAGCCATCTAGTACAATGGCATCACTGGGAACCTGTTCTCCAGCTGACAACTGAATTACGTCCTCTAAAACGATTTCTTCAGGATTTATCTTTTCTTCCAGTCCATTTCGAATCACGCTAATCTTTTCTCTAGTCATAAGATTCAGCTTGTCGATCATCCTTTTAGCCCGAAGCTCAGTCATAATACCGGTTAAGGCATTGAATGATATGACTGCAAAGAATACCATATTACTCCAGGCTTGAACAAAAGCCAGTGCAACAGCAATAACAAAGTTTAGGGCGTTAAATAGTGTGAAGACATTGCGTTTAATAATATCCCAAGTACTGGAGCTGGTCTTAGCCGTAAAATCGTTGGTTAAGCCTTGTTGGATTTTTTCAGACACCTGGTTAGATGTTAAACCAGTAAATTTTTTCATATTTTCCATGTCGCTATCATATCATTTTTTAGGGAAAATTTCTAATGGAATCCGCCTCCAAGCAAAAATGAAAAACATTGCAGTTGATAGAAGGTTGAGGTATAATGGAAAAGTGAATGTATAGAAAGGTTTATGATTATGTTTTATACCTATTTAAGAGGATTAGTAATGTTTATTCTATGGGCTTTAAATGGAAATGCCCATTATCATAATTTGGATAAAATTCCTTCTAAGGATGAAAATTATATTTTAGTTGCACCACACAGGACCTGGTGGGATCCTGTTTATATGGCTTTTGCAACCAAGCCAAAGCAATTCATCTTTATGGCTAAAAAAGAATTGTTTAAGAATCGTATTTTTGGCTGGTGGATTCGGATGTGTGGTGCCTTCCCTATTGACCGTGAAAATCCTGGACCTTCAGCTATCAAATACCCAGTTAATATGCTGAAAAAGAGCAATCGTTCCTTAATCATGTTTCCAAGTGGTAGTCGCCATTCAACAGATGTAAAGGGCGGTGTCGCTGTTATTGCCAAGATGGCAAAGGTTCGGATTATGCCCGCTATTTACGCTGGCCCCATGTCTCTTAAGGGACTAGCTTCTGGTCAACGGGTGGATATGAATTTTGGTAATCCAATTGATATTTCTGATATTAAACGGATGGATGATGCCGGTATTGAAGAAGTGGCAAGACGGATTCAAGCTGAATTTGACCGGTTAGATGCTGAGGTAGTGCCTTATCAAAAAGCTAAAGCGCCAAACATCTTATGGCGCGTATTGCGCTTGTTGGCCTTTGTTCCAGCAGCCATCATTGGTCTTTTAACCATTCTTTTTAGCTTCCTAGCTAGCTTCGTCTGGGATCCGGATAAACATAAAAAGTAGGTTTAGTTATCATTTTCTTTTAGGAGAAAGGAGAGGCTATGTCACTAGCCTTGTTATCTTTTATCGTCCTATCGCTTTTTATGATACATGAGTTTGATGAAATTATACTTGTCAAACCTTGGATCAAACAGAATCAAGATTACCCTGCTTATCAGAAGGAAATGTTCATTGCAGGAAAGTCAAGTTATCCTTCGACCGAGAGCTTAGCCTTGATGATTGCTGAGGAATTTATTTTAGCTTTCCTCCTGCTCTTAGTAGCAATTCTCTGCCGATTTTCTGAGTTAGCCTTAGCAATTACCATCTGTCATACCTTGCATTTGTTAGGCCATATTAGTCAGGTTATAAAATTTCGCTCTTTGGTTCCAGGTGGACTAACAGCAGTTCTAACCTTTCCAATCTTGTTAGTGATTTTAGCAGTCTATTTATCTCGGAATTCGTTTTCTTGGACTTTACTTATTCTGCTTAGCATTCTTGTCATGCTGGCTCTCTTAAGTAATCTGCTTTTTCTACATAAACAGGCTCCAGAGATTCATGCCTGGATTTATAGAATCAGTAAAAGGAATTAATAAGTATCTTAAAATGATCAAAAGTCAAGTTTACTTGGCTTTTTTTCTTCTTTTACGAATAAATAGGTGATACTTAATTTTGTTAAAGGAGAAATGATGATAGAAGATTTGATAGAAAAAGCAAAGCAATATAAAATAGCTTTAGGTCTAGGCTTATTAGGAGCGATTGTAGCAGGCTTTATTTTACTACAGGGAAGAGACCAAGGGGGGACAGATGTCCAGCAATTGACAGAGCAAACTTCTTCCTCTAGCTCATATAAGGATGAAAAAAGTAACAAGAGCAATGAGATCAGTCAAGCCGATACAGAAGATCAGTTGGTTACAGTTGATGTCAAGGGGGCGGTAAAAAAGCCGGGTGTTTATCAGTTACAATCTAATAGTCGTGTTCATGATGCTTTAGAGAAGGCAGGTGGCATGACGGAAGAGGCTGACTTAAAATCCATCAATCAGGCTCAGAAACTGAGCGATGAGGCGGTAGTATATGTAGCCAAGGTCGGAGAAAATGCTGTAGATGTTACGACGAGTGCCCCTGCAAATGCAACATCGGGCACCGGTCAGACAAAGTCAGCACTTGTCAATCTTAATACAGCAACAGAAGCAGACTTTCAAACTATTTCTGGTATCGGCCAAAAACGTGCTCAGGATATTATTGCTTACCGAGAAGCCAATGGCAGATTTAAGTCTGTAGATGATCTGAAAAATGTATCAGGTATTGGGGCCAAAACTCTAGAAAAATTAAAAGAATATGTCACAGTGGATTAAAAAACTTCCCCTTTCACCAATCTACTTGTGCTTTCTTTTGGTTTGGCTATACTTTGCTATTTATAGTGGTGAAAGGCTCGCTTATCTAGGTTTTTCCCTGCTTATAGCTCGCCTAATCTGGCATTATCCAAGAAAGAAATGGTTGCCAACTTTAGCTATTCTAATTGCTTTCTCTATCTTTTTTTATGCTAGACGTGAGTTGACGGAACAAGCTTTTCAGACTCAACCAGCTCCAGCAAGGCAAGTTCTTGTTTTACCAGATACAATTAAAGTGAATGGAGATTCCCTGTCTTTCCGTGGTAGAATGGACGGAAGACTTTATCAGCTCTACTACAAATTAGCAAGTTCAAGAGAGAAAAAATCATTTCAGAAACTAGCAGACTTGGTCACTTTAGAAATAGAAGCAGAGTTTAATCTAGCAGAAGGTCGGCGAAATTTTTCTGGTTTTGACTATCAGGCTTATTTAAAAAGTCAGGGAATATATCGGACAGTTAAAATCAGTAGGATTATGTCCAGTCACTCTGGTCAATCTATCAATCCATTTGATTGGCTGTCTGTTTGGCGTAGGAAGGCCTTGGTTTTCATTAAGACTACGTTTCCAAGTCCAATGAGTCACTACATGACAGGACTTTTGTTTGGAGATTTGGATATTGACTTTGCAGAGATGAATGACTTGTACTCAAGTTTAGGAATTATCCATCTTTTTGCTTTATCAGGAATGCAGGTTGGATTTTTTATGGATGCCTTTCGGAAAATTCTTCTGCGCATAGGCTTAAGGATGGAAACGGTAGATTGGTTGCAATTCCCGTTGTCCTTTATTTATGCAGGTTTGACTGGATTTTCTGTGTCAGTAGTGAGAAGTTTAGTGCAAAAATTATTGTCTCAATTTGGAGTGAAGCGCTTGGATAATTTTGCGATGACCATGATAGTCTTGATGTTTCTCATGCCGAGTTTTCTCTTGACAACAGGTGGAGTTCTATCTTGTGCTTATGCATTTATCATCACTATGTTGGATTTTGAGGATTTTAGTGGCTTTCGTAAAGCCGTGCTAGAGAGTTTAAGTATCTCGTTAGGCATTTTACCGATTCTTATCTACTATTTTGCAGAATTCCAACCTTGGTCTATCCTCTTGACCCTCCTTTTTTCAATCGTCTTTGATACATTTATGTTGCCTCTCTTGAGTCTAATTTTTCTCATTTCGCCTTTGTTTGTCTTCACTCAAGTTAACATCTTCTTCCAATGGCTGGAAATGGTGATTCGTTGGGTAGCTAGTTTGTCAACAAGGCCGATAATTTTAGGACAGCCAAATCTGCATTTGCTTATTATTCTCCTGCTGGTCTTAGCCTTGCTCTATGATTTTAGAAAGCAAAAAAAGATTAGGGTTGGCCTGAGTCTCTTAGCAATCTTACTATTTTTCCTAAGTAAACATCCTTTACAAAATGAAATCACAGTGGTAGATATTGGACAGGGAGACAGTATATTTCTTAGAGATGTCAGAGGTAGGACTATCGTGATTGATACAGGAGGACGGGTGGAGATTGGTAAAAAAGAGGCTTGGCAAGAACGAGTTAGAAAAAGCAATGCGGAAACGACCTTAATCCCTTATCTAAAAAGCCGAGGAGTGGATCGATTGGATAAATTGGTCTTGACTCACACCGATACAGACCATATGGGAGATATGTTGGAGTTAGCTAAGCACTTTTCTATCCGAGAAATTTATGTTTCCAAAGGAAGTATGACTCAAGCTGATTTTGTAGACAAGTTAAAGAAGATGAAAGCTAAAGTTCATGTGGTCGAGGTAGGAGATCGGCTTCCTATTTTTGATTCTGCCCTTGAAGTGCTCTATCCACTCGGTCAAGGAGATGGTGGTAATGATGACTCGATTGTCTTGTATGGTGAATTTTTCCAAACAAAGTTTCTTTTCACAGGAGATTTAGAAGCTCCAGGTGAAGGTCAGATGGTGACAGCCTATCCAGATTTAAGGGTAGATGTACTCAAAGCTGGGCATCATGGTTCTAAAGGATCTTCTAGTCCAGAATTTCTAGAGCATATTAAGCCTAAGTTGGCCTTGATTTCAGCTGGTAAAAACAATCGCTACCAACATCCCCATAAGGAAACTTTAGATAGATTCGAAAAAATCCAGACCAAGATTTTACGAACAGATGAGCGGGGTGCTATTCGATTTAAAGGCTGGAATTCTTGGAAGATAGAAACGGTTCGTTAGTCACTTGAAGAGGAGTCGTGGCAGGCATTATCCTAAGCTCTGTGGTATAATATAGAAAACTAAAATCAGACAGACTAGGAGAAGGATTTCTTGTTAGCAATTGAAGCCATCAAAAAAATAAATTTATCCAATCTACCTCCCCTTTCGCTATTAACAGGAGATGATTTGGGACAGTTCGAATTGCTGAAAGAACAGTTGTTGAAGCAAATTGAATTTAATGCAGCTGACTTGAATTATGCGCTATTTGATATGAAGGAAGCGGATTATCAGCAAGTGGAATTAGACTTGGTGAGTCTTCCTTTTTTCTCAGATGAAAAAATTATTATTCTAGATCATTTTATAGATATCACAACTGCTAAAAAGCGAAATTTATCAGATGATGAATTGAAGTCTTTTGAGGCGTATTTGGAGCATCCGGTTGAGACAACCAAGCTAATTATCTTTGCGGAAGGAAAGTTAGACAGCAAACGTAGAATTGTTAAGCTTTTAAAACGAGATGCAGAGATTTTTGAAGCATCAGAGCCGAAAGAACAGGATTTAAGGTCCTATTTTAGTAAAGTGGCTCAAGTAGATAATCTTCAGTTCGCTCCGACAGTGTTTGATCAGCTCTTGATTAAATCGGGGTTTCAATTTAGTGAAATTAGTAAGAACTTATCTTTTTTAAAGGGGTATAAGCCAGATGGTCAAATTGAGCTTGAAGATATTACAGAAGCTATTCCAAAGACCCTGCAGGACAATATTTTTGACTTGACTCAGTTAATCCTAAAGCAAAGGGTTGATGAAGCTAGAAGTCTTGTTAGTGACCTAAGGCTACAAGGAGAGGATGAAATCAAACTGATTGCTATCATGTTAGGGCAGTTCCGTATTTTTACCCAGGTCAAGATTTTGTCGGAAAATGGCAAGGCAGAAAGCCAGATTGTATCGGACTTATCTGATTATCTGGGACGCAAGGTCAATCCTTATCAAGTCAAGTTTGCCTTAAAGGATGCCCGTCCCTTGGATCTATCCTTTTTGAAAAAAACGATGGCTTGCTTGATTGAAACAGATTATCAGATTAAATCTGGACTTTACGAAAAGGATTATCTATTTGATCTTGCATTGCTTAGGATTGCAACTGGAAATCTGTAAGCAAAATAGTTGAAAAAAAAACATGATTGCGTTATCATTTTCATAATAAATAAAGAAAAAGAGGTTTTGCAAATGGCAATTATTTTACCTGATCTTCCTTACGCTTATGATGCATTGGAGCCATATATCGATGAAGAAACTATGCACTTGCACCATGACAAACACCATAATACTTATGTAACAAATGTCAATGCGGCACTTGCAAAACACCCTGAAATTGGCGAAGATTTAGAAAAATTATTGGCTGATGTCGAGTCTATTCCAGCTGATATCCGTCAAGCAGTTATCAACAATGGTGGTGGACACCTTAACCACGCTCTTTTCTGGGAATTGATGACAGCAGAAGAGACTGCTCCTTCTGCAGAATTGGCAGCTGACATTGATGCTACTTTTGGTTCATTTGAAGAGTTCCAAGCAGCTTTCTCAGTTGCAGCAACAACTCGTTTTGGATCAGGCTGGGCTTGGTTGGTTGTTAATAAAGAAGGAAAATTAGAAGTGGTTTCAACTGCAAACCAAGATACTCCAATCTCAGAAGGTAAGACTCCAATCTTGGGCTTGGATGTTTGGGAACATGCTTATTATGTAAAATACCGTAATGTTCGTCCTGATTACATCAAAGCTTTCTTCTCAGTGATCAACTGGAATAAAGTTAACGAACTTTATGCAGCAGCTAAATAATAGAAACTAGGAGCGAATCACTTAGATTCGCTTTTTTAGTCACTTTTTTGCCTTTTAGACTTGTTATTTTTCTCATATTTTTTTATAATACTAAAAATTAGGAGAAAAAATTTGTCTAAAAAATATATAACAATTGCCGTTGCTGTCATTTCCAGCCTCTGCCTGATCGGTTTGTTTATCTTCTTTGCTATTGAGTGGAAGATGGCCTATGAAAAACAAAGTCGGATGAATGCTGAAGCTACAAGCTCTGCTAGTCATCAGAGTCAAAAAGAGAAAGAAGAGGCGACAAAAGAAAAGCCAGAAGAAACCAAGCTTGTTCAAAAAAGTCCTGAAGAAAAGCAAAAAGTCATGGAGGCGGATGGGCCAACTATGGATGCTTTAGGTTTACGTTATGACTATGCCAATTTAGATTTGACTCAGGTAGTTCAGGCTTATTTAGCAGAAGCGGGAATTGAACAATCGCAGATTGCCTTTTCTTATAAGGACTTGACGACAGGCCAAACATTTGCCATGAATGATACCCAGCCTATGACAGCCGGCTCAACTTATAAACTACCACTCAATATGTTGGTAGTAGATGAAGTGGCTGAAGGGAAATTGTCTATGGAAGAGCGCTTTGATATTACCCAAACTCACTTTGAGTATCAAGGAGAGCATGATAATTATGTTGCAGCCTTTAATGGTGCTATGTCGATTCCTGATATGCAAGAGTATTCCTTGGTTTATTCTGAAAATACACCGGCTTATGCTTTGGCAGAGCGTCTGGGCGGGATGGACAAGGCTTATGAGATGTTCAGCCGATATGGTCAGTCCAAGGGTGATCTGAAAACTATTAGTCGTGAAAATAATAAGACCACAACGGATTACTATATCCAAGTACTAGAATATCTGTCCAAAAATCAAGAGAAATATAAGGATATTCTTTACTATATTGGCGAATCCTTCCCTGGTGAATATTATAAGCGCTATCTACGTGATATTACTATTTACCAAAAGCCAGGTTATGTTCGTGAAGCGCTAAATGTTGATGCTCTAGTTATGGAGGAGAAACCCTATATTGTAGCTCTCTATACGGCTTACTTAGGGGGCAGTACTGAATCTAGTGATGAAATCAGCGGACTTGGAATTGAGCAGGTGGGCCAACTAGCCTATGTTATCAATGAATGGCATCGGGTTAATAAGAATTAATTGACAATGAATTATAAAATTTTAAAAGTATGCTTAGATACAGATCTGAGCATATTTTTTCTTATAATGAATGATACTTTAAATAGTATAAGTAAAACTCATAAAAGAATCTATTTAGAAAAACATCGAAATATCCTTGACGCTTAAAAGATAGAGGTGTATAATTCTATTTAGAAAATAATCAAAATAGTTTGGGAGAATGACTATGATTACTACACATATTATGATTTCCATGTTGCTTATTCTAGTGGCAGTCTTAGTTCCTGTTATTTATTTCAAAAAGAGCAAGCACATTTCTCTAGTAGTCTTTTTTTTAGGAGGAGTTGGTTTTTATTTATCGAGCCAAGTTCTTGAAAAAATCTTGCACAGGATTGTTTTACAGCCTAAGGCTGATGGGAGTATAGCTTTGCAAACGGAAAATCCTTGGCTATATGTCCTTTATGGTGTTGCTGTGGCAGCTATTTTTGAAGAAACAGCCCGATGGATCGTCTTTTATTTGTTACAAAAGAAGCGCCCGATGACAGTTAGCGATGGCCTGGCTTATGGCTTGGGGCATGGCGGTATTGAGGCTCTGTTTATTGGCATTGTCAGCCTCTTAAACTTTTGGATTATAGCTCAAGCAGTGACTCAGGGGAATGCGCAGTTAGTGACTAAAATTCCTCAAGCAACGATTGACTATATTAAGTCTCTGAGTGCTGGAAGCATCTATCTTTTGGTTTTTGAACGTATCGTGGCAGTAATCTGTCAAGTCTTACTAAGCTTTTGGGTTTGGAAGTCAGTCAAAGAAAAGGCCCTGATTTATTTTCTAGCTGCTCTAGGACTCCATGCTTTGATTGATCTAGCTCCTGCATTGGGACAGATTCAGTTGCTTTCACCTCTAGTTGTTGAAGCGATATTCTTTGTTGAAGTAGTTGGTCTAGCTTATCTGACCAAGAAAATAATGAAGAGTTATCTGAAAGAAGGTTCTTATCATGGGAATCAATCAAACACTTAAAGCCTTAGCGGATCCAGTCCGGAGAAATATTTTAGAAATGCTTAAACAGGGCCCTAAGTCGGCGGGAGAGATAGCTCAAGCTTTTGAGTTAACTCCTGCCACAGTGTCCTACCATTTATCGCAACTGAAAAAGGCTGGCATATTATTAGAAGAAAAAAAGAAAAACTTTATTTATTATAGTTTAGATATCACAGTTTTTGAGGAAATTTTAGTTTGGTTCCAATCTCTCGGAGGAGGAGGAAATGGAAATGAAAAAAAATAACAGACAAGAATTGATCCTGGCATCTGCTCTTATGTTACTACCTGTTTTATATGCTATCTATTTCTATCAAAGATTGCCAGAAAATATGGCTATTCATTTTGATTTGTCTGGGAGGGCTGATGCTTTCTTACCCAAATTTTTGGTAGTTTTTATTTTTCCTATTATAATGATGGTTCTTGAAGCAATTATTTATTGGTCGACAATGGTTAAAGATATAGTCAATAGCAACTTTAAACAGATCATCCGCTGGTTCATTCCCTTCATCTTTGTTTTGTTGTATATGGCTACAATTTATCGGAGCATAGATGAAAACTTTAATATTCGTAAAATAGTACTTATTATAGTTGCTTTCGTTTTACTGATTATAGGAAATTATTTGCCTAAAAAAGTACAAGAAAACAGACGACCCCTGAATAGAAAACTGGCTTATCTTTTTGTTGGAATAGGATTTTTATTGTTTGTAATTGCTATCTTCTGTTTGTAAGCAGAATACATAGATATATCTTTATTTGTAAGCGTATTTATGATATACTGTCATTATCAAATATAAAAGGGTTATTATGATTAATAAGGAACATTATCAGTTTATCCGCCAGCATCCTGCATTTGAGAATTTTCCAGTAGAGTCTTTTGATAAATTAGCCATTGAAATTCAATTTCATAAGGTTTCGAAAGGTCAAATTATCTTTTTTTCTGGAGATCGGCGTGATCGCCTTTTCCTTCTCTATCAAGGATATGCTCGAATAGAACAGTATGATGCTACCGATACTTTTTCTTATACTGATTATATAAAAAAGGGGAATGTTTTCCCTTATGGTGGCATCTTCTTTGATGAGCGCTATCATTATACTGCAAGTGCTGTGACACAGGTGGAATATTTTAGTATTCCTATGAAATTGTTTGAAGATTTTTCTAAGAAAAATGTGAATCAGCTGTTGTTTATTACGCAGAAACTATCCAGAATCTTGGAGTTTCAAGAATTACGCTTGCGAAATGTTGTTGCGGTCAGTGCAACAGACAGAGTTGTTCAGTCTCTTTCAATCTTATGTATGGATTTATGCAAAACAGGGGATGTTTTGCCATTTCCAATTAGTATGAAGGAGTTGGCTAAACTAGGAGCTACAACCCGTGAAACAGTTAACCAGGTTCTCAAAAGGTTGAGAGAAGAAGGACGTATCAGCTATGAGCACAAACAGTTGGTTTTTACTGATAGAGAATATTTTATGAAATATTTCAAAGAAAGTTAGTCTACTGGACCGACTTTCTTTTTTTAGCAAAAACAAAGATTTTATAAAAAAATAAATATTCGCAAAAATCATAAAAGATATAAAATATGCAAAGAAAACGCTTCAAAACATAAAAATATTTAAAAAAAATCTAAAAGTGATAAAAATTTGGCATTTAGAGTGTCAGTTTTTTTGTGTAAGTGTTTTCAAAAAATGCTAGAATAATATATGTAAACGGGCTTAGGAAAACCTAAACCGCAAAGAACAAGGAGGAAAGTAGATGTCTACACATCCAATTCATGTTTTCTCAGAAATCGGAAAACTGAAAAAAGTTATGTTACATAGACCTGGTAAAGAGTTGGAAAACTTGATGCCAGACTATCTCGAACGTCTTCTCTTTGATGATATTCCGTTTTTGGAAGATGCACAAAAAGAACACGACAACTTTGCTCAAGCGCTTCGCAATGAAGGTATTGAAGTGCTATATCTAGAAAAACTGGCTGCTGAGTCTTTGACTTCACCAGAAATTCGCGACCAATTCATCGAAGAATATCTTGATGAAGCAAATATCCGCGGACGCCAAACTAAAGTGGCTATTCGTGAGTTGCTTCAAGGTATTAAAGATAACCAAGAATTGGTTGAAAAAACAATGGCTGGTGTACAAAAAGCTGAATTACCAGAAATTCCAGAAGCAGCAAAAGGCTTGACTGACTTGGTAGAATCAGATTATCCATTCGCTATTGATCCAATGCCAAACCTTTACTTCACACGCGATCCATTTGCTACAATTGGTAACGCAGTATCACTCAACCACATGTATGCAGATACACGTAACCGCGAAACTTTGTATGGTAAATATATCTTCAAATACCATCCAGTTTATGGTGGAAATGTTGAGCTTGTTTACAATCGTGAAGAAGATACTCGTATCGAAGGTGGAGATGAGTTGGTTCTTTCTAAAGATGTATTGGCAGTTGGTATCTCACAACGTACTGATGCTGCATCAATTGAAAAATTGTTGGTAAACATCTTCAAGAAAAACGTTGGCTTCAAGAAAGTATTGGCTTTCGAATTTGCTAACAACCGTAAATTCATGCACTTGGATACAGTCTTCACAATGGTAGACTACGATAAATTTACTATTCACCCAGAAATCCAAGGCAATCTTCGCGTCTTCTCTGTAACTTACGAAAACGAACAATTGAAGATCGTTGAAGAAAAAGGTGATTTGGCAGAACTTCTTGCTGAAAACCTTGGTGTTGAAAAAGTAACATTGATTCCATGTGGAGATGGCAATGCTGTTGCTGCAGCACGCGAACAATGGAACGATGGTTCAAACACTCTTACAATCGCTCCAGGTGTTGTTGTTGTGTATGACCGCAATACAGTTACTAATAAGAAATTAGAAGAATACGGCTTACGTTTGATTAAGATCCGCGGAAGTGAATTGGTTCGCGGTCGTGGTGGACCTCGTTGTATGTCAATGCCATTCGAACGTGAAGAAATCTAAATGTTCAATATCTTAAGAAATTCTAATAGATAGAAAGAGGAAATAAAAGAATGACAAATTCAGTATTCCAAGGACGTAGCTTCCTTGCAGAAAAAGACTTTACCCGTGCAGAGTTAGAATACCTTATTGGTCTTTCAGCTCATTTGAAAGATTTGAAAAAACGTAACATTGAGCATCGTTACCTTGCTGGTAAAAATATCGCTCTCTTGTTTGAAAAAACATCTACTCGTACGCGTGCAGCCTTTACTACAGCAGCTATCGACCTTGGCGCACATCCAGAATATCTTGGTGCTAATGATATTCAGCTTGGTAAAAAAGAATCAACTGAAGATACAGCTAAAGTTTTGGGCCGTATGTTTGATGGTATTGAATTCCGTGGTTTCAGTCAACGTATGGTTGAAGAATTGGCAGAATTCTCAGGTGTTCCAGTTTGGAATGGTTTGACTGACGAATGGCACCCAACTCAAATGTTGGCTGACTACTTGACAGTTCAAGAAAACTTTGGTCGCTTAGAAGGCTTGACATTGGTATACTGTGGTGACGGACGTAACAACGTTGCTAATAGCTTGCTAGTGACTGGTGCTATTCTTGGTGTTAATGTTCACATCTTCTCTCCAAAAGAACTCTTCCCAGAAAAAGAAATCGTTGAATTGGCAGAAGGATTTGCGAAAGAAAGTGGCGCTCATATCTTAATCACTGAAGATGCTGACGAAGCTGTGAAAGGTGCTGATGTACTTTACACTGACGTTTGGGTATCAATGGGTGAAGAAGATAAATTTGCAGAACGTGTTGCTCTTTTGAAACCGTACCAAGTAAACATGGATTTGGTTAAGAAAGCTGATAACGAAGACTTGATCTTCTTGCACTGCTTGCCTGCTTTCCACGACACAAATACTGTTTATGGTAAGGATGTTGCTGAAAAATTTGGCGTAGAAGAAATGGAAGTAACTGACGAAGTGTTCCGCAGTAAATATGCTCGTCATTTCGACCAAGCAGAAAACCGTATGCATACAATTAAAGCAGTTATGGCTGCAACCTTAGGTAATCTTTACATTCCAAAAGTATAACCTTAAAAACAATTAAACTGTAATACCAACAGCTATGAGGGCTGCGACTAATAGCTTTAGTCCGCCCTCATTTTTAATAGTCAAACAGTTTGTCTTTTCTAAATTGAAAAACAAACTGGAGGACATTATTATAATCAAAATTAAAACGCATTTACTTTGCGTTGAAGGAGAATTATATGGCAAATCGTAAAATCGTTGTAGCCTTGGGAGGAAATGCCATCCTTTCATCTGATCCGTCAGCAAAGGCCCAGCAGGAAGCCCTGGTAGAAACTGCCAAGCATTTGGTGAAACTGATTAAAAATGGAGATGACCTTATCATTACTCACGGGAATGGTCCTCAAGTAGGAAATCTCTTGTTGCAACATTTGGCAGCTGACTCTGAAAAGAATCCTGCTTTTCCACTCGACTCTCTCGTAGCCATGACAGAAGGAAGCATTGGCTACTGGTTGCAAAATGCTTTGCAAAACGCTATCTTGGATGAAGGAATTGACAAAAACGTTGCTTCAGTTGTAACACAAGTAGTTGTAGATAAGAACGACCCAGCTTTTGTTAACCTCAGCAAACCAATCGGTCCTTTCTATTCAGAAGAAGAAGCAAAAGCAGAAGCTGAAAAGAGCGGAGCAACTTTCAAAGAAGACGCTGGACGTGGTTGGCGTAAAGTCGTTGCTTCACCAAAACCGGTTGACATTAAGGAAATCGACACAATTCGTACTCTTTTAAATGACGGCCAAGTGGTGGTAGCTGCTGGTGGTGGCGGTATTCCTGTCATTAAGGAAGACAACGGTCATCTTTCAGGAGTTGAAGCTGTTATCGATAAAGACTTTGCATCTCAACGTTTGGCTGAGTTAGTTGAAGCTGACCTCTTCATCGTGTTGACAGGAGTAGACTATGTCTTTGTAAACTACAATAAACCTGATCAAGAAAAATTAGAACATGTGAATGTTGCTCAGTTGGAGGAATATATCAAACAAGATCAATTTGCTCCAGGAAGTATGCTTCCAAAAGTCGAAGCAGCTATTGCCTTCGTTAACGGTCGTCCAGAGGGTAAAGCAGTTATTACTTCACTAGAAAATCTGGGTGCTTTGATTGAGTCTGAAAGCGGAACAATTATTCAAAAAGACTGAAATCAATTTTGAACTATAGACTAGTTTAAAAGATTTGCTCTAAAAAACACTGGTATTTTTCATGTCAATATGATAAAATATTGGTGATAAATAAACATTTTCTTGGATATTTATTCAAGAAGAGAGCTTGGTTTTTTGCACTTTGTTAGATTTTAGGAGGAGAAAACAATGAGTGAAGAAACAAAAAAAGGGTTTAGGATGCCTTCTTCCTATACCGTGTTGATTATTATCATTGCTGTTATGGCAGCACTAACTTGGATTATTCCAGCTGGTCAGTATGATGTCAACAAAGAAGGAAACCTGATTGCTGGAACATATAAACAGGTTGCTTCTAACCCTCAAGGGATTTGGGATGTTCTCATGGCACCGATTCGTGCGATGCTTGGACACGAACCTACAAAGGCAGCGATTGACGTTTCCTTCTTTATCCTGATGGTAGGTGGTTTCCTTGGTGTTGTTAATGAAACTGGAACCTTAGATGTAGGGATTGCTTCTATCGTGAAGAAATACAAAGGCCGTGAAAAAATGTTGATTGTCATCCTTATGCCTCTGTTTGCCCTTGGTGGTACAACTTATGGTATGGGTGAAGAAACTATGGCTTTCTACCCACTTCTTGTTCCTGTTATGATGGCGGTTGGTTTTGATAGTATTACAGCCGTAGCCATTATCTTACTTGGATCTCAAATTGGATGTTTGGCATCCACTCTAAATCCATTTGCAACAGTTATCGCTTCGGATACAGCAGGCGTGCCGACAGCAGATGGTATTGTGCTACGTCTTATCTTCTGGTTTGTAATGGTTGCAATGAGCACTTACTTTGTTTATCGTTATGCGGATAAGATTCAAAAAGATCCTACCAAATCTTTGGTATATAGCCAAAGAGAAGAAGATTTGAAACACTTCAATGTAACAGATAACGATGATGCACCTTCTGTCTTGAGTAAGAAACAAAAACATGTTTTATATCTCTTCATTGCAACATTTGTTATCATGGTTGCCAGCTTTATCCCTTGGACAGACCTTCATATCAATCTTTTTGAAAACTTTAATTCTTGGTTAACAGGTCTTCCTGTAATTGGTAAAATTATTGGTTCTTCAACTGGGGCTTTAGGTACTTGGTACTTCCCAGAAGGCGCAATGCTCTTTGCCTTTATGGGTATCTTGATTGGTATCGTTTATGGTCTTAAAGAAGACAAGATTATCTCAGCCTTCATGAATGGTGCTGCTGACTTGCTCAGTGTTGCCCTTATCGTAGCGATCGCGCGTGGTATCCAAGTTATCATGAACGATGGTATGATTACTGCAACTATCCTTCACTGGGGTGAACAAGGACTTAAGGGTCTGTCATCTCAACTATTCATTATCTTGACTTACATTTTCTACTTGCCAATGTCATTCTTAATCCCATCTTCATCTGGTCTTGCCAGTGCAACAATGGGTATCATGGCACCTCTAGGAGAGTTTGTCAACGTTAAAGGAAGCTTGATTATCACTGCTTACCAATCAGCTTCAGGTGTTCTTAACTTGGTAGCACCAACTTCAGGTATCGTTATGGGAGCTCTTGCTCTTGGACGTATCAGTCTTGGTACTTGGTGGAAATTCATTGGTAAATTGATTGTAGCCATTATCGTTGTCAGCATTTTGTTGCTTCTCTTGGGTACCTTCATTCCAGCTATTGGTTAAGTGATTGAGGTGCTTCCATGAAAAATTATCTAACAGAACAAGTAAAAAAAGAATTTCTCGAATCTTTGAAAACTCTTATTTCCTACCCATCTGTTCTTAATGAAAATGAAAATGGAACACCTTTTGGACAAGCTATTCAAGATGTCCTAGAAAAAACTTTAGAAATTTGTCGAGGAATAGGCTTTACAACCTATCTCGATCCTAAAGGTTATTATGGATATGCAGAAATCGGTCAGGGAGAAGAACTCCTGGCCGTTCTCTGTCATTTGGATGTTGTTCCATCAGGTGAAGAAGCAGATTGGCAAACACCGCCGTTTGTGGCAACTGAAAAAGATGGCTATCTCTTTGGACGCGGTGTTCAGGATGATAAAGGACCGTCAATGGCAGCTTTGTATGCTGTTAAAGCATTGCTAAATAGTGGTGTTCGCTTTAAAAAACGAGTGCGTTTTATTTTCGGGACAGATGAGGAGACACTCTGGCGTTGCATGGGTAGATACAATGAATTGGAAGAAAGGGCGACTCTTGGTTTCGCTCCTGATTCATCCTTCCCATTGACCTATGCTGAAAAGGGGCTTTTACAGGTCAAGTTGCATGGACCCGGGTCCGATTTTATCAAACTTGAAGCTGGTGATGCTTTTAATGTTGTACCAGCTAAAGCTAGTTACCAAGGCCCTTTCTTAGAGAAAGTAATTGCGGGTCTAAGAGCGACAGGCTTTGATTACGAAGTATCGGCTAATCAGGTGACGGTCCTTGGTGTTCCAAAACATGCTAAAGATGCTGCTGAGGGAGTCAATGCAATTGTTCGACTGGCTAAAGTACTCCAAGTTCTTGCTCCCCATCCTACTTTAGCTTTTATTGCTGAAGCGGTAGGAGAAGATGCAACAGGAGCCCACTTATTTGGACCAGTTTCGGATGAACCATCCGGAAGTTTATCCTTTAATATTGCCGGATTGACAGTCGGTGCCGAAGAATCTGAAATCCGAATTGATATTCGAATACCTGTTTTAGCAGACAAAGAAAAATTAGTTCAAACATTGACCAACAAGGCATCTGATTATTGCTTGGCTTATGAGGAGTTTGATTATCTAGCACCTTTATATGTACCAAAAGATAGTGAGTTGGTCAGTACTTTGATGAGTATTTATCAAGAAAAAACTGGTGACGATAGTGCAGCTATGTCATCAGGAGGAGCAACCTTTGCTCGTACCATGCCAAACTGTGTTGCCTTTGGTGCTCTTTTCCCTGGTGCTGAGCAGACGGAACATCAGGCTAATGAACGAGCTAAACTAGATGATCTTTACCGAGCGATGGATATCTATGAGGAAACGATCTTCCGTTTGGCTGGAGAATAAAAATAAAAAGGAGTTGAAATTTTCAACTCCTTTTGCTTATTTACTAAAGAAAAATGGTGGGGCAAATTCTTTAAGCTTATCAAAACATTCAATGGCAGATGAATTGTCTTCGCAGATGATCAAACAGACATCATCTCCACAGACAGTTGCAACGATTTGAGGTAATTCCAGTGCATCCAGAATCGCGCCAAAAGACTGGGCTAGTCCGGGGAGAGTTTTCATGACCACTTGATTCTGAACCGGTCGTAGCATGATGAGGGCATCTTCCATATAAAAACGCAGGCGCTTCTCCCAGCGGGAAGGAGCAATACTATTTATAACATAGTAAGAAATATTGTTCTCAGTGACCTTGACCAGGTTGAGGGCCTTCATATCACGAGACAAGGTTGATTGGGTAACAATAACGCCGTTGGCTTCAAGGAGTTCCTGAAGTTCTTGTTGAGTATGGACTTTTTTCTCCATAATCAGGGAACGAATTAAACGATGTCTACTTTCTATTTTGTTCATAAAATTACCTACTATTTGATAAACATAGCGTCTCCAAAACTGAAGAAGCGGTAACGCTCAGCAATAGCGTGTTCATAAGCCTTTAAGGTTAGGTCTCGTCCAGCAAAGGCTGAGACTAGCATAACTAAAGTTGATTTAGGTAAGTGGAAATTGGTTGAAAAGGCGTCAACAATTTGCCACTGGTAGCCTGGTTTGATAAAAATATTGGTCCACCCAGAATCAGCTTGAATGTCGCCTTGGAACTTATTTCCGATGGTTTCTAGAGTTCGGATTGAAGTTGTTCCGACAGCGATAACACGGTGACCATTTGCCTTAACCTCACGGAGGGTAGCGGCAGCTTCTTCAGACAAAGTGTAAAATTCAGAATGCATTTCGTGGTCATCTAAATTGTCAACAGAAACTGGTCGGAAGGTGCCAAGTCCAACGTGAAGGGTCAGATAAACCAACTTAACTCCCTTGGCTTCAATTTGTGCAAGCAGTTCTTTGGTGAAATGAAGTCCAGCTGTTGGGGCAGCAGCAGAGCCATTCTCTTTAGCATAGACAGTTTGATAACGTTCGCGATCTGCTAATTTTTCATGGATATAAGGAGGCAGGGGCATTTCACCCAAGCTCTCTAGCACTTCTAAGAAGATCCCTTGATAGTCAAAGCGGACAATCCGTCCACCGTGTTCTAGTTCTTCTACAACTGTAGCTGTCAGTCGACCATCCCCAAAGGAAACTTGAGCACCAACTTTCAGACGTTTAGCTGGTTTTGCTAAGACCTCCCAATGATCTCCCTCAATGTTCTTTAAAAGTAAGAGTTCAACGTGACCACCAGTCCCAGGTTTCTCACCGTAGAGACGAGCAGGCAGGACCCGAGTGTTATTCATGACAAGGGCGTCGCCAGGCTGAAGTTGATCAATAATTGAGTCAAAATGCTGGTCAGAAAATTCTCCGCTTGATCGGTCTACAATCAATAAACGGGAGGCATCGCGTTTTTCAAGAGGAGTTTGGGCGATAAGCTCCTCTGGTAAGTGAAAGTCAAAATCGGCAGTGTTCATTATTTCTCCTTAAACAGTCCATATAATCCATAAAAAGTAAGCACAACATAAAATCGGAAGGCTAGTTAGTAAAATCCCAATACAAAGAGCAATCATTCTTAATGTTTTGATGGCTCTAAAAAATAGGCTGAGTACGAGAAAGACAACACCCAGTAAAAATAAAAGTAATAAATACAGTAACATTCTTATATTATATCACGATTTTATCTTTCTTTGCTGGCAAAATTTAAAATATGAAAATTTCTATCTTGACAAAAATTGGTCTATACCATATAATAATATTAGAGAAAAGTTCAGGAGGATTCTGATGAAAATTATTCAAGTAGCTGACCAAAATGAAGGCGGGAAAGTAGCAGTAGAAATCTTAAGAAGCAAGCTAGCAGAAGGCGCTAAAACACTTGGTTTAGCTACTGGTAGTAGTCCGCTTAGTTTCTATAAGGAATTAATTGAAAGCGATATTGATCTCTCTGATTTAGTCAGTGTAAATCTAGATGAGTATGTTGGCTTAGAGGCTGATGATCCCCAATCTTACCATTACTTTATGAATGAAAACCTTTTTTCTCATAAACCTTTTAAAAAGAGTTTTTTACCAAATGGCAAAGCTGAGGATGCTGAAGAAGAGACAGCAGCTTACAACAGAATTTTAGCGGAGAATCCAGTAGATTTCCAAATTTTAGGAATTGGAACTAATGGTCACATTGGTTTTAATGAGCCAGGAACAAGTTTTGAGAGTCAAACCCACCTGGTTGATTTGACTCCATCCACAATCGAGGCAAATGCTCGTTTCTTTGAAACAATCGACCAAGTTCCGACCCAGGCAATTTCCATGGGGATTGCAAATATTATGGCTGCCAAGTCAATTGTCTTGTTTGCTTATGGGAAAGGAAAAGCTCAGGCAATTGCTGGAACAGTAGCAGGACCTGTTACTGAGGAGTTGCCAGCCAGCGTACTCCAGAGACATGAGGATGTTACGATTATTGCAGATGCAGAAGCACTTAGCCTATTAGATAACTAAAAATTCCTGCCTGTTTATCAGGTGGGATTTTTTTGAAAAAATATATCTACTTTTCAGATGTATTTTCTAAAATATTTTCTATTTTGTTTGGGAAATATGATATACTAATTAGTAACGATGAAAAATTAGGAGGCTTCTGGTGAAGAAGAAATGGTTAGCACTTGTTTGCTTGGTAACATTATTATTTGGGGCAGCCACAGTTAGTGCAGATGAGCTCATGGATATTACTCGGAAAGCTTATCCAGACGTAAAAGATATCAACCGTCCCAGATCTTCACTGATTATAGATGGGAACACGGGAGATGTCCTTTGGCAGGATAACATTGATGAAGTTCGAGATCCAGCGAGCATGAGTAAATTGATGACACTTTATCTTTTGTTTGAGGCTATGGGGCAAGGAAAGCTTTCAGAAGATACCATCATCAAAGCTAGCCAGACAGACCAGAATATTGCTGGAATTTATGAAATTTCCAATAACAAAATTGTAGCGGGTGTAGATTATACAATATCTGAGTTGATTACTATGACAGTCGTTCCTTCTTCTAATGCAACGACAGTTATGATCGCAAATTACTTATCTAATAATGATCCAGACGCTTTTTTGGACCAAATGAATAGTAAGGCTAAAGAACTTGGAATGACCAATACACATTGGTACAATGCGAGTGGAGCTGCGGCTTCATCTTTTAAAGGCTTGTATACTCCTCAACGATATGATAATAATGCGGCCAACCAGACAACAGCTCGTGATCTAGCGATCCTTGCTTATAATTTTGTTAAGAAATATCCTGGTATTCTAAAATATACAAACAAGCCAGTAGTTACTGTCAAAAAAGGAACACCTTATGAAGAAACTTTTGAGACTTACAATTACTCAGTTCCAGGAGCCAAGTATGGATTGGAAGGAGTAGATGGCTTAAAAACAGGTTCCAGTCCTAGAGGAGCCTTCAACTATATTGCAACTGTCAAACGTGGTGAACAACGTATTATCAGTGTGATTATGGGGGTTGGAGATTGGTCTGATCAGGATGGTGAGTACTATCGTCATCCATTTGGAAATGCTTTGATTGAAAAAGCCTACGCAGATTACGAATATAAGAAACTCCTGACTGCAGGAGAGCACAAAATTGATGGAAAAACCTATAAACTTGAAAAAGATTTTTATGGGACTGTCAAAAAAGGAACAAATCCAAAGCTAGTTGTGAAGGATGGCGTTTTGGAAGTTGATAATGGACTTTTAACCCTGTCTACATTAATTAGCGATGGAATGAAAGTAGAACTGGCTGACGATGGAGACTCACCAGTTATGGATTCTAAAAATGATCAAGGAGCAAATTCTTCAAATAAGGCAAAATCTGGACTTTTATTAGATCCCAAATTGCTTTTATTAGTTCCAGTCTTGGTACTTTTTGCGATTGTTTTTCTTGAATCTGGTCGAAGAAAAAAACGGAATCGACCTCTTGCTGGACGCGATAACCTGGAAGATGATTCTCAGAATTATTCGCGTCGAAATGGGCGATAATGTATAGTGGCTGGGATTTCCCAGCCCTTTTGTAATGTTAGAAATACACTCCAATGTTTTTTAATAAGATTTAATATTAGTAAAGAATGAGAGAACGATGTTTAAAAAGTTTTATAATAGCTATCTAGCTTATGTCCTGGTTTATACTTTTTATTTTTTATCCTTTGCCTTGTTTTCAAGCTTGATTTCAGTTTATATGTTGGGGTTGGGCTTTTCAGCTGGTCAGACATCTGTGGTCGTATCGGTCGCTTTTTTTGCTTCGATGCTGGCTCAACCGGTTATGGGAATTTTGAATGACCGCTTGAGTATCAAGAAGGTGACCCTGTTTAGCTTTGGAGCCATTATCTTTATTGCAATCTATTTTATGCAAGTCAGAGATTTGTTAGGCTTAACTATTGGATACAGTTTGGTGGTTATGCTGATTAATGGTGTCAATCCAGTTATGGATGTACTTGCTGCACGAAGTCCCTATACTTATGGAAAAATTCGAATCTGGGGAACGATTGGCTATGCTTTAGGTTCTCAACTGGCTGGTGTACTGTACCAGTATGTTTCTCCTATGGCTATTTTTATTGCTTTCATCGGAGCAATGATCATTACAATTGTCGGTGTCCTTTCCATTAAAATCCGCTCTGAATCTCCCAAATCAGATGAAGCCCCAAAAACCAAGAAAGACTCTTATATCAGTCAGATTTTGACCAATAAAACCTATCTCTACTATTTACTGATTGTTGCTCTTTATTCAGGAGTTGGAAATGCAGGTCATACTTATATTCCTGCCATGTTGCAACATAGTGGTTTGAGTGTTGGAATGGCCTCAACAGTTGTATCAATTTCTGTTATCTGTGAGTCACCTCTGATCTTTTATTCTTATCTTTTTATGGATAAGCTGTCTGCTAAAAAGCTCTTATTGTGTCCTTTACTGATTATGTTAGTCCAATATACAATTTATGGACTCAATCTGGGACTAGCCTCGAAAATCATTTTGACCTTGGCTTCTAAGCATGTTTCAGGTATGCTTCTCATTATGGTCACCTTAAAGATTGTTTCAGCCATTGTGGACTCTAAGTACTTAGTGACCGCTATTGCCTTAGTACAGACTGTTAGAAGCCTTGGCTCCATTTTTATTCAACATTTTGCTGGGGCTGTTATTGATGCAGCGGGATATGAGATGATGAGCTTCTTTCTAGCAGGTTTAATGGTCTTGGTAATAGTTTTAGCTTGGTTTTTAAAGGTACCCGAAAAAGAAGACCAGAAGTTGTTTTCATAAAAAAGGAGCTAGGATTTACCCTAGTCTCCTTTTTCTATTCTTAATGTTTAGAATCTGATTGCTGCAGAAGCAACTTTCATTGTTTCTGGTACAGTAACAAGCACTTGACCAGGATTCAGATGATATTCTTTTTCTATCCAGTTTTGAAGGTCTCTGTCTGAGAGTTTTGAGAATCCTTTGAAGTAATTAGCTTCAGGGAAATATTCCCATTTACCTGTTTTAAGGAAGTTTGGATTGTCTAGTAAGGGAGGAATGCTGTCCAAATGCTCAAATCGAATCAGAGTATAGTAGGCATTCCCCCGCGATAGTATATTGCTTTTTAAGAGAATAGATAGCTTAAAAAAGCCATAACAAATAGCAGATACCAGAATGACCATGCCTAAAAAACTAAATAAAAATGTTAAGAAAGACATAAATTTAAACCACCTTTCCTTTAGTCTATTTATATTGAGAGCATTATAGCACTTACTGAAAGCGTTGTCAAATTTTTGTTCTATTTTTTAAAGAATAAAATAAAACCCTTTTTCCGTTTCGATATGGAAAATCTTGCTATTCAAAATAGCGCTTTCTTTTCCTATAATGGAAGTAGTAAAAACTAGGAGGAAATGCAAAATGTCAACATTTAAAGATGGATTTCTCTGGGGTGGAGCTGTTGCAGCCCACCAACTGGAAGGTGGCTGGCAGGAAGGTGGGAAAGGTATTAGTGTAGCTGATGTTATGACTGCGGCTCGCCATGGAGTGCCTCGGGAAATTACCCCAGGGGTCCTAGAAGGCAAGTACTATCCTAATCACGAGGCCATTGATTTTTATCATCGTTATAAGGGAGATATCGCTCTTTTTGCGGAAATGGGCTTTAAGTGTTTTCGGACTTCTATTGCCTGGACGCGGATTTTTCCTAAGGGAGATGAAACGGAGCCTAATGAAGCTGGTCTCCAATTTTATGACGACCTTTTTGATGAATGCCTCAAGTATGGTATTGAGCCTGTTATCACTTTGTCTCACTTTGAAATGCCTTATCATCTAGTAACCGAGTACGGTGGTTGGAAAAATCGTCAGGTGATTGACTTCTTTGTTCGTTTTGCAGAAGTTGTTTTTAAGCGTTATAAGGACAAAGTCAAATACTGGATGACTTTCAATGAAATCAATAACCAAGCTAATTATCAGGAGGATTTTGCTCCCTTCACCAACTCTGGGATTGTATACAAGGAAGGCGATGATCGCGAAGCAATCATGTATCAGGCAGCTCACTATGAATTAGTGGCCTCAGCGCGTGCAGTTAAGGTTGGTCACGAAATCAATCCTGACTTCCAAATCGGTTGTATGATTGCTATGTGCCCTATTTATCCGGCTACTTGCAATCCTAAGGATATTCTCATGGCTATGAAAGCTATGCAGAAGCGTTATTACTTTACAGATGTGCATGTCTTTGGTCGCTATCCTGAGCATATTCTCAAATACTGGGAAAGAAAGGGAATCAAGGTGGACTTTAGCGAGCAGGATCAGGAAGACTTGCTGGCGGGCACTGTTGACTATATTGGATTTAGCTACTACATGTCCTTTGCTATTGACTCCCATCGGGAAAATAATCCTTACTTCGACTATATAGAGACTGAAGACTTGGTTAAAAATAACTTTGTCAAAGCTTCTGAATGGGAATGGCAGATTGACCCAGAAGGTCTGCGCTATGCTCTCAATTGGTTTACGGATCATTATCATCTACCGCTTTTCATTGTGGAAAATGGCTTTGGAGCTATTGACCAGTTAGAAGAGGACGGTATGGTTCATGATGATTACCGAATTGACTATCTGGGTGCCCATATCCGCGAGATGAAGAAGGCCGTAGTAGAAGACGGTGTAGATCTCATGGGGTACACACCTTGGGGATGTATTGACCTAGTGTCAGCAGGTACGGGCGAAATGCGCAAGCGCTACGGATTTATCTATGTAGACAAGGATGATGATGGCAAAGGAACCTATGAACGTTCCCCTAAGAAGTCCTTTAACTGGTATAAGGAAGTCATTGCATCAAATGGAGCTAATCTTTAGTCAGCTATAAAATTACGACAAAATGTAGAGGAGGAGATGGCAAATGTGCTGTTTTCTGCCTCTTTTTTTAGAACAATTAGGAGAAAAACATGATTGGAAGTATTGCAGCAATTTTAACAACCTTCGCCTTTTTGCCACAGGTCATTAAGGTCATCAAAACCAAGGATACTGAATCTATAGCACTTGGTATGTATCTGATGCAGGTTCTAGGAATCGCCTTATGGTTGGCACATGGTCTAGCCATTCAGGATTTACCGCTCATTTTAGCTAATAGTGTTTCTTTTATTCTTTCAGGAATAATTTTAGTCTATAAAATAAGATATAAGTAGCTGTTTAGAAACCATTTCCGTTTCGATACGGAAAAAGGTTAAATGGAGATTGGTAGCGTTTTCATATATAATTGAGTTATCAAAAATAAGTTTTAAAAGGAGAATGATCATGTCAAAAGCATTAATTATCTGTGCAGCAGGAATGTCTTCATCACTGATGGCAAAGAAAACAACAGAGTTTTTGAAAGCAAAAGGAGAAGATGTTGAAGTAGATGCCATTAGCGCGACTGAAGGTGGTAAAGCTATTGCAGATGCAAAATTTGATCTTTATTTAATTAGTCCTCAAACTAAAATGTATTATAAACAGTTTGAAGATGCTGCCGCTAAAGTAGGAAAACCAATCGTTCAAATTCCTCCTCAAGCCTATATCCCAATTCCTATGGGGATCGAAAAAATGGCTAACTTGATTAAAGAAAATATTTAAGTGGTAAACTAGAGGTAGTGACAACTGATTTTGTAAGGAAGGAGGATAAGTGTTTTGCATCAAAAGGAAAAAATAATTCTACAGTATTTAATGGATAATGCTGACCAATACATAACTAGTATGCAATTGGCAACACACTTATCCTGTTCGGATAGAACTGTTAGAAACTACCTCAAAAGTTTAATCGGGATGCCTACTAGTCAAACAGGCTGGAAAATTATTGCCAAGCAGGGGCATGGCTATCGATTCGTTATTGATAATAAAGACGTATACCAAAAATTTCTTCAAAAAGAAGTATTGGGAGAAGCGTCAACAGAGGCTATTGAAGGTATCGATGATCGCTATAATTATATCCTAAATAAGCTCCTCTTTGAGCAGGAATCCATTTATTGTGATGATTTGGCTGACGAATTATATGTTAGTCGTTCTACCCTGTCTTCTGATTTTAAAAAGATTCGACATGATTTATCCAAGTATGACTTACAAATCGAAAGTAAGCCTAATCGTGGTGTCTATGTCACAGGAGATGAGCGTAATATTAGACGGTTTATTATTGATTTTTTCTTTCATGACAAATTTTTCCAAATTCTTCATAATTATATCAAGATAGAGGTTTCTGGTAGACCAATTAGTCTTGAAGAATTAACGATTATCGTCCTTGATGAATGTCGGGAAGGTCGGTTAAAACTCTCTGATTTTGTCATTCAAAACTTAGTCATTCATATAGCTCTTTCTCTCAAAAGAATTGGAGAAGGCTTTCATATTAAGCAGTTAGATAGTTGGTCAATGGATGAATATAGGGAAGAAGGCAAAATTGCAGAGAAGATCTTAAAACGCGTCTATCATTCAACTGGCCTCGAATTTCCAAAAGAAGAAGTGGATTATATAACTCTACACTTGGTTTCAAAGGGAAATGTTCCAACAAACAAGTGTGAGAATGAGGATGTCGCTCAGCAAATCAGAAAACAATTATTATCGGTTCTAGAGCAAAATAATTTTACTCATAAATACCCTTTTAAGAATGATTTTCAATTGATAGAAGGTTTGGTTGCTCATTTGTCTACCCTCTTTGTTCGGCTGAAAAATCATGTCAAAATGGATAATCCTCTTTTGGCAGAAATCCAAAATCAGTATGCGGGAATCTTAGAAATGACAGGCAATATTTTATCGGCTATGCCAATATTTGCTAACGAAAAATTGTCTGACGATGAAGTGGCTTATGTAGCTCTACATTTTATGACTTCTTTGGAGCGCCTGAAAGAAAAACAAAAGTTTAATATACTAGTCATCTGCGCAACTGGCTATGGTTCAGCCCAAATGCTTAAACATCGAATCGATAATGAGCTGGGCAATCTAGTTCGTATTGTTGATGTGATTGGTTACTATGAAATAAATGATGAACGTTTGAAGGATATTGATTTTATCGTATCTTCTATAGATCTATCAAACCTGGTCTTTAATATTCCGGTTTTTACTGTCAGTATTTTTCTTAATTCGGATGAAATTAGGGAAATCAGACATAAAATTTCTCTTTTAAAACCGATAAAAAAATACGGGTTAGGACAAGAAACTGATGTAGTTAACTCAGATCAAGAGAGAATATTCGATGGATATTTCTCACCTGAATGTTTTGCTGTACTTCATAATGTCAGTAAAGGTCAAGTAATAGATAGCCTTTTGCAGAGAATGTCCCAGGGTGAAGATGAACAATTTGTACCTAAAATGAAGGACTTGATTGAGCAAAGGGAAATGATGAGTTCGATTGTTTTTTCTGACACTGTTGCTGTTCCCCATCCAATCAAAGCTTATGCAAATGGCCATAAGATTGGAGTTGCGCTCATACCTGAAGGAGTAGTTTGGTCTCCAGAGTATCCAAAGATAAAACTGGTATTTCTGCCTTCACCTTCCATTTTTGGTAACGAAGAATTGGCTGATTTGACTTCCAAAATTGTCCTCTTGCTTGAGCAAGAAGAGCTACAAAAACAGATGATCAACTGTCAAACTTTCACAGACTTTAAAAAACTATTTCTCAGAATTCGATAAGGTAAAGGAGGCTTTTTATGAATCAAGAAGAGCTACAAGTGGCCGCTTTTGAAATTATTTTGAATAGTGGCAATGCTAGAGCGACTGTCCATGAAGCATTTTCGGAAATGCGTGAAGGTCATTATGCTGAAGCAGAGAAGAAATTAGAGCTAGCTAATACGGAATTAGTAGAAGCCCATCGAGCTCAGACAAAGTTACTGCAGGATTATGCAAGTGGAATTGAGATGAAGATGGAAATCATTATGGTTCATGCTCAAGACCACCTTATGACAACTATGACGCTTCGGGAAGTGGCTCTTGAGATGCTGAATCTATATCGTAAGATTGAACAATAAGACAAACTGGATGAAGGGGAGCGAAACATGCAAACACAAGAGCAAAAACGGAAAGAAAATAGCTTGAAATCGACTTATTTCAACCGTTATTTGATGCTTAGATATTCTTTAGCAGCCATGTTTTTTGGAAATTTGTACTGGTTGCTTGTCCAGCTCTTTAACTGGACTTTATACGCAGTAATTCCTATCATTTTACTGATTTATTCTATACTAGCAATAGCTGAGCAGTTTAAAATGTATGGCACAAAAGAAGTTTATTTGACTAAAACAAGATTGTTTTTCAATTTACAATCAATCGTTCAAATTCTATTGATCGCTCTTGTATTATGCACTGATCAAATCTCAATCATCTTCCCTATCTTCACTGCTAAGCTAAATAGCAAGTTGATTATTGCTTTCGTACTGGGGTTAGGTCAGTTGGTTAGTCTTTTTAGTCTTCATAGAATAAGATTAATTTTGGAAGGTCGAGATCGAGCTTTGTTAAGACTTCAGCAATTAGAAAAAATAATGTAAAAATATAAGGAGGTTTCGTTATGGAACAACAAGGAGGACTATTTGGTTTCTTAGAGAAATATTTCATGGGACCAATGGGAAAAATTGCTCAGTACAAAATAGTGCGGGCAATCACAGCTGCAGGTATGGGGGCAGTACCATTTACCATTGTTGGCTCAATGTTTTTAGTATTTAGTGTGCTGCCACAATCCTTCTCATTCTGGCCAATCGTTGCAGATATTTTTGCGGCTTCATTTGATAAGTTCCAATCGCTCTACATGATTGCCAATTATGCAACAATGGGTGTCTTATCACTTTATTTCGTTCTAGCTATGGGCTATGAATTGACAAAAATTTATGCCGAAGAAGAAGGTCTAAACATGAATCCGCTCAACGGAGCAATGTTGTCTCTCTTTGCTTTCATCATGACCATTCCTCAAATTGTCTTTGAAAAAAGTGCTATGACAGCAGTGACTAGTCTCAAAAAAGGTGCTGTTATTGCTGATGGTTGGGCAATTAGTAATGGAGTGACTCGTTTTGGCACAACAGGTATTTTCACAGCGATTATCATGGCAGTAGTAACAGTTCAGCTCTACCGTCTCTGTCTCAAGAAAAACTGGGTCATTAAGATGCCTGAAGCTGTTCCAGAAGGTGTGTCTCGTGGTTTCTCTGCATTAATTCCTGGTTTTGTAGTTGCCTTTACAGTTCTCTTCATCAATGGAGCTTTAGTTATGATGGGGACAGACATCTTCAAAGTAATTGCGATTCCTTTTAGCTTTGTAACTCACTTGACCAATTCCTGGATTGGTTTGATGATCATTTATTTCTTGACCCAATTGCTATGGATTGTTGGGATTCACGGAGCAAACATTATCTTTGCCTTTGTTAGTCCAATTGCCCTTGCAAATATGGCAAGTAATGCATCAGAAGGAGCGCGTTTTATTGTAGCCGGCGAGTTTTCTAATATGTTTGTTATTGCAGGTGGTTCTGGTGCGACTCTAGGTCTATGTATCTGGCTTGCTACTCGTGCAAAATCTGAGCAATTAAGCGCTATTGGTAAGGCTTCAATCGTTCCTGGTATTTTTAACATCAACGAACCTCTTATTTTTGGTATTCCTATCATCTACAACCCTACACTAGCCGTACCATTTATTTTGGCGCCAATGACCTCAGCGACCATCTACTATTTAGCAATGGAGCTAAACTTGATCAAGGCAGTCTTTGCACAAGTTCCTTGGCCAACTCCTGTCGGAATAGGAGCCTTCTTGGGAACAGGTGACCTAAAAGCGGTAATAGTAGCCCTTGTCTGTGCTCTAGCAGCCTTCTTAGTCTACTATCCATTCATCCGTGCTTATGACAAGAAGCTTCTCAAAGAAGAACAAGGAGCAAGTCTTTAATAAGCGCAGTTAAATATAGAAAAAGAGAAACTTGATAACGAGTTTCTCTTTTCTTTTACGAATAAAGAAGGTAAATGTTTTAGGAGGTGCTCATGTTTTCAGCGCGTGATAAGGACGGGAAAGTCCTTCATTTATTAAAGGAGTCATCCGTTCCAAAAGGAGATTATTTTTGCCCAGGGTGCGGAGGGCCTGTCCGTTTGAAAAAGGGGAAAATCATGCAGCCTCATTTTGCACATATTCGCTTATCAGACTGTCATTATAGTGTTGAAAATGAAAGCAAAGAGCATCTGAACCTTAAGGCTGCCCTTTTTCGCTGGGCCAATCAAACGACAAGAGTAGATGTCGAAGTGTTTTTGCCAGACTTGCAGCAGGTAGCGGATGTCTTAGTTGATGAGCGTCTTGCTTTAGAAGTTCAGTGTAGCAGTCTTTCTCAAGATAGACTTTGGGAGCGGAGTCATAGATATCGACAAGCTGGCTATCAAGTCCTCTGGCTCCTGGGAAAGAAACTCTGGCTCAGGCAAACTCTGACACCCTTGCAGAAGCAATTCCTATATTTCAGTCAAAACATGGGTTTTCATATCTGGGAATTGGACGAGGAAAGAAAGACACTAAGGCTGAAGTATTTGATTCATGAAGACCTCTTTGGGCGACTCCAGTATAAAGAAAAAGAATTTCTTTTTGAAAAAGGGAAATTGTTAGATATCTTACGCTTGCCTTTTAGCAAGCAGGAAATGAGTAGTTTCTTAGTGAAGTCAGATCCTGATATTTGCCATTATATCCGACAGCAACTCTATTATCGAAATCCCAAGTGGATGAAAATACAGGCCAGCTATTATCAAAAAGGAAAAAATCTTTTAACCATGTCCAGAGAAGAATTTTATCCGCAAGTGCGCCCGATTCGATCAGACCAGCCCTTGTGTCAGATTTCCCAAGACCTATCTGCTTATTATGAAAACTTTCAGCGCTATTATCAACATTCTCCAGATAAAAAGTACCAGATTGTCTACCCACCAGCCTTTTACGCAAGTTTAGATCAGTCTTGCTGAAAATTGGTCTAGCCCGGTTGTCTATTTTTGGGGCATTCTAGAATTTATCAAAATCGTGTATAATAAAATAAACTTACTACCAAATGGATTAAGACGTTAGACTTTATATTAAGTCTCCGCCTAAAAGGGTATCAGAAGTAAAAGGAGTCAACATGAAGAAAATAATTATCATCTTTCTGAGTATTCTAACGGTCGGTTCAGGCATGGTTTTAGGAGGTTGTAGTATGGTAAACAGTCGTTCAGAAAAAGAGAATGAAAATATGCAAATGATTAAACTTGTAGAAAGTAAAGAGGCTAAAAAAGCATTTTATCATTGGTTTACTTATGTTGATCCTCAAGCATTTAAAAAAGAGGGCTTTATACAAAGTTATGAAATAGATAGAAGCTCAGTTTCAAAAAATCCAATGAGTGGGATAGACTTCGATATTATAATAAATGGAAATTCTGATTTTATTATTAGTTGCAATATAAATAAAAATAGTGATGGAGAGATAGAAAGCACTAGTGCCACTTATTCTGATAAGTTATCCCAAGCATTGGAAAGATAGGAGTTTTGCATGGTATTAATAGATGATGGACAATTAAATGATAAGCAACATGTGGATATTGCTTTAAGAGAATATCATATTGATTCAAAAACTAAAGATGTGGTAATTGGGGAAGAGGGAAACGAAAGGAGCCATCATGAAGAAAATAATTGTCATCTTTTTGAGTATCATAACGCTCAGTTCAGGCATGATTTTAGGAGGTTGTAGTATGGTAAACGGTCGTTCAGAAAAAGAAGAAATGCTTCAGATTGTGGAGGGGAAGAAGGGGCGGAGAGCAATAGCAGAATTACTAAGACAGGAAGACTCTAAAGCATTGACAGAAAAGGGGATAATAAAAAAATATACAATAAATGAAAAAAATCTTAAATATAATCCTATGGGTGGCTTAATAGTTGAGCTTATAATAAACGATGACCCGGAATTAACAATTACCACAACATTGATGGAAGAGTCTGATGGAAACCTAGAACATACAGGTTATGTAATCTCTGGTGAACTCGCAAAGAAATTGAGAGGAGAATAATATGACGTATGATAAATAATTTAGTGATAAGAAAAACGACCTCTTTGGATCCGAGTCCTACATCGTAGGGAAACGGATCCAAAGATTTTTTAATATGCTTTATCAATTGAAATATACAGTCATTTTCAAACTTGAGTTTTATATAAACAAGGAATTTGTGATAAAATAAAAGGAATGGAGGATTTTTTATGGCTAAACAAAGAAATGAAATTGAAGAAAAATATACATGGGATTTAAGTACGATTTTCCCTACAGATGAAGCCT
The DNA here is from genome assembly GCF_001811085.1 of Streptococcus sp. HMSC062B01. Classification (NCBI taxonomy): domain Bacteria; kingdom Bacillati; phylum Bacillota; class Bacilli; order Lactobacillales; family Streptococcaceae; genus Streptococcus; species Streptococcus sp. HMSC062B01. The sequence goes on along the minus strand of NZ_KZ672786.1, from coordinate 49,771 downwards.
TTGAGACTGAACTTGCACAGGTTTCTGAAGAATTAAAAAATGCAAGCAATCTAGCAGGGCATCTGCTGGATTCGGCAGAAAGTCTTTTGACAACAACGGAAATTCAATTAGACTTGATGCGCCGTATTGAGAAACTTTATTCCTATGCTCACATGAAGAATGACCAGGATACTCGTGTAGCAAAATATCAGGAATACCAAGCTAAAGGAATGACTATTTACAGTGAGTTTGGTCAAACTTTTGCTTTCTATGAGCCAGAATTCATGGAAATTACAGAAGACCAATACCAAGCTTTTTTGGCTGAAAAACCTGAACTACAAACTTATCAACATTATTTTGATAGGCTTTTGCAGAAGAAGGAACACATCCTGACCCAGCGTGAAGAGGAGTTGTTGGCTGGTGCTGGAGAAATCTTTGGTGCTGCCAGTGAAACCTTTGCTATTTTGGACAATGCGGATATCGTCTTTCCGGTGGTTCACAATGAAAAGGGCGAAGAAGTCAAGTTGACACATGGAAACTATATTTCTTTAGTAGAGTCTAAAAATCGGGAAGTTCGTAAGGAAGCTTATGAAGCTCTTTATAGCGTTTATGAACAGTATCAGCATACTTATGCCAAGACCTTGCAAACAAATGTTAAGGTTCAAAATTACAATGCGAAAGTCCGCAAGTTCTCATCTGCTCGTGAGGCGGCCTTATCGGCCAACTTTATTCCAGAGAGTGTCTATGATAGCTTGGTTTCTGCTGTAGACAAACACCTTCCGCTTTTACAGCGTTATATTGCCTTGCGAGCAAAGATTTTGGGTATTTCTGATTTGAAGATGTACGATTTGTACACACCTTTGTCAGAAACAGATTACAAATTCACTTATGAGGAAGCCTTGGCTAAGTCTGAGGAAGTCTTGGCAATTTTGGGTGAGGATTATTTGAGTCGAGTGAAGACAGCCTTCTCAGAGCGCTGGATTGATGTTTATGAAAATCAAGGTAAGCGCTCAGGGGCATACTCAGGGGGATCTTATGATACCAATGCCTTTATGTTGCTCAACTGGCAGGATACACTAGATAATCTTTTTACCTTGGTGCACGAGACAGGTCACAGTATGCATTCCAGCTATACTCGTGAAACCCAGCCTTATGTCTATGGAGACTACTCTATCTTCCTAGCTGAGATTGCTTCAACGACTAATGAAAATATCCTGACAGAGAAGCTCTTGGAGGAAGTAGAAGACGATGCTACCCGCTTTGCGATTCTTAATCACTTCTTGGATGGCTTTAGAGGTACGGTCTTCCGTCAAACTCAGTTTGCGGAGTTTGAGCATGCAATCCACAAGGCTGATCAAGAAGGACAAGTGTTGACAAGCGAGTTTCTCAATGAGCTATATGCTGATTTAAACGAGAAATACTACGGCTTGAAAAAAGAGGACAATCCGCAGATTCAGTACGAATGGGCACGCATTCCTCACTTCTACTATAATTATTATGTTTTTCAATACTCTACAGGATTTGCAGCCGCTTCGGCCTTGGCTGAAAAGATTGTCCATGGTAGCCAAGAAGACAAGGACAAATATCTGAACTATCTCAAAGCTGGGAACTCTGACTATCCGCTCAATGTCATTAAAAAGGCGGGTGTGGATATGGAAAAAGAAGACTATCTAAATGCTGCCTTTGCAGTCTTTGAGCGTCGTCTGGATGAATTTGAAGCCTTGGTAGAAAAGTTGGGATTAGCATAAGATGGTCGAGACTTATAATCAAAACTCTAATCCCAATATGCGCCGGCCAGTAGTCAAGGACGAAATTGTAGACTTTATGAGACAGCGTCTCCAGCCGGTCGCTGGTGGACTCAAGGAGCTGGAGGATTTTGCCAGAGCTGAAAATGTGCCCGTGATTCCCCATGAGACAGTGGCTTACTTTCGCCTGCTTCTCGAAAGCCTACAGCCTGAGAAGATTTTAGAAATTGGCACGGCTATTGGTTTTTCGGCTCTTTTGATGGCGGAGCATGCGCCTCAGGCTCAGATTACGACTATTGATCGCAATCCAGAGATGATTGAGCTAGCCAAGGCTAATTTTGCTAAGTATGATAGCCGCCAGCAGATTACCCTTCTGGAAGGTGATGCAGTGGATTTACTTGAGACGTTAGAGGATTCCTACGATCTTGTCTTTATGGACTCTGCCAAGTCCAAGTATGTGGTCTTTCTGCCTCAGGTCCTCAAACGCCTCAATCCTGGTGGCCTGGTCCTTATCGATGACGTCTTCCAAGGCGGAGATGTTGCCAAGCCTTTTGAGGGAATTAAACGTGGCCAGCGGGCTATTTACCGTGGATTACATAGTCTTTTTGATGCAACTTTGGACAGCCCAGATCTGACTGCGAGCCTATTACCGTTAGGAGATGGTCTTCTGATGCTTAGAAAATCAAAATAAGCTGTAGATTTATAGGATTTTATCTAATTTTTAGAAAAATTTAAGCCATCAAATTTAATTTGTGGTACAATAGGAAAAGTGAGTGAACCAAGCTGTGTAGTTCATTTTTAGAGAATAAAGAACGCAGCAACTCAATCAAGAGTAGAGACAATGGAATGAATTGTTTCAAGTCTAACAATTTTTACAAAGGAGTTTTCATTAAAATGAATAAAAAAATTGTCGCTGGGGCAGTAACCCTTTTGTCAGTAGCTGTTTTAGCAGCTTGTGGAAAAACATCAGGTTCTGACAAGGACATTATTACTATGAAGGGTGATACTATTACAGTATCTGAGTTTTATGATAAAGTAAAAAGCAATCCTTCTGCTCAGCAAGTTTTGTTGAATTTAACAATTAAAGAAGTATTTGAAAAACAATACGGCAAGAAAGTGACTGATAAAGAAGTCGAAGAAGCTTATGAAAAGAGCTCAAAAGCTTATGGAGATAATTTTGCTCGTGTCTTGGCTCAAGCAGGTTTGACAGAAGATGCTTATCGTGAACAAATTAGAACCAATAAGCTTGTAGAGTACGCTGTTAAGAAAGCTGCAGAAAAAGAGCTTACTGATGAAAATTATAAAGCTGCCTATGAATCTTATACACCAGAGGTAACTGCGCAAATTATCAAGGTGGACAGTGAAGATAAGGCTAAGGAAGTGTTAGCAGCTGCTAAAGCTGAAGGAGCTGATTTCGCACAGTTGGCTAAAGATAATTCAACAGATGGCGATACCAAAGATAAAGGTGGCGAAATCAAGTTTGACTCTGCAGCTACTAATGTGCCAGATGCTGTAAAAAAAGCTGCTTTTGGATTAGAAGCTAATGCAGTTTCAGATCTTGTAACTGTTCGTAGCAATCAAGGACAAGCTAGCTATTATATCGTTAAGTTGGTAAGCAAAACAGAGAAGTCTTCTAAGTGGGAAGATTATAAAGATAAATTGAAGCAAGTTATCTTAACTACTAAGCAAAACAATACAAGCTTCATCCAAAGTGTTGTAGCAAAAGAATTGAAAGATGCAAACATCAAAGTTAAAGATGCTGCTTTCCAAAATCTCTTTTCTCAATACACCCAAACAAATACTTCATCTTCTTCATCAAAATAAGTTGACGAAGAAAGCATAAGCAAGTATAATGAAATGGTGAGAATTGATTTTTCAAGTTCTTAGTTCAGAGAATTGGCGGTGCTGCAAGCCATCTGAGACGAAAAATCATGCTACTCATCCTGCAAAATTGAATATAAAATGAGAATGACAAGTTCATTGAATGAAGGTGGTACCGCGGTTTTTCGCCCTTCGTGATATGGACTTGTCTTTTAATTTTTGGAGGTGTTTATGAAGACATTTCTTGTGAAACAAAAGTTTCGTTTTGGAGGCGAACGCTTCGATATCAAGGATGATAGAGGAGTAGTAAACTATCAGGTGGAGGGATCTTTTTTCAAAATTCCTAAGACCTTTACCATCTATGACGCCCATGGTGAGAAAGTCAGTGAAATCAGTAAAGAAATTTTTACCTTGCTTCCTCGCTTTAAGATTCAGCTACGTGACGGTTCGAATTTCTTTATTCGGAAGAAGTTGACCTTCTTGCGTGATAAGTATGAGTTTGATAGACTAGGGCTTCGAATTGAAGGTAACATCTGGGATTTGAATTTCAAATTGTTGGATGACCGAGATCAACTTGTCGCCGAAATTAAGAAAGAGATTTTCCATTTAACCTCAACTTACACTGTAACTGTCCTTGAGGACTCTTATGCAGATCTAGTCATTTCCCTCTGTGTGGCTATTGACTACGTCGAGATGCTGGAAAGTTCATCATCATAGGAAAAATATTGAAAAGATTTAAGGAGAAAAATAAATGAAACAAATGTCAAGTGCTCAAATTCGTCAAATGTGGTTAGATTTTTGGGCAAGCAAAGGCCACTCTGTAGAACCATCAGTCAGCTTGGTTCCTGTAAATGACCCAACTCTTTTGTGGATCAACTCAGGTGTGGCAACTCTTAAGAAATATTTTGACGGAACTATCAAGCCTGAAAACCCACGTATTACCAATGCGCAAAAAGCTATCCGTACCAACGACATTGAAAACGTGGGGAAGACTGCTCGTCACCACACCATGTTTGAGATGTTGGGGAACTTCTCTATCGGGGATTACTTCCGTGACGAAGCCATCACTTGGGCTTATGAGCTTTTGACAAGCCCAGAATGGTTTGATTTTCCTGCTGAAAAACTGTACATGACCTACTATCCAGATGATAAAGATTCTTATAACCGCTGGATTGAAGTAGGAGTGGACCCAAGCCACTTGATCCCAATCGAAGACAACTTCTGGGAAATCGGTGCTGGACCTTCTGGACCTGATACAGAAATCTTCTTTGACCGCGGAGAAGCATTTGACCCAGAAAACATCGGTGTTCGTCTGCTTGCAGAAGATATCGAAAACGACCGTTACATCGAAATCTGGAACATCGTTTTGTCACAATTTAACGCTGATCCAGCTGTTCCTCGTAGCGAATACAAGGAATTGCCTCACAAAAATATTGATACGGGCGCTGGTTTGGAGCGTTTGGTAGCGGTTATCCAAGGGGCTAAGACAAACTTTGAAACTGACCTCTTCATGCCGATTATCCGTGAAGTTGAGAAATTGTCTGGTAAGGTCTATGACCAAGATGGCGACAACATGAGCTTCAAGGTTATTGCGGACCACATCCGTTCCCTTTCATTTGCTATCGGTGATGGTGCTCTTCCAGGAAATGAAGGTCGTGGTTATGTCCTTCGCCGTCTTCTCCGTCGTGCTTCTATGCACGGTCAAAAATTGGGCATCAACGAACCTTTCCTTTACAAACTCGTTCCAACTGTTGGAAAAATCATGGAAAGCTATTATCCAGAAGTGCTTGAAAAATGCGACTTTATCGAAAAGATTGTCAAGAGCGAAGAAGAGTCATTTGCCCGTACCCTTCATTCAGGTCAACACTTTGCAGAAACCATTGTAGCTGACTTGAAAGAAAAAGGTCAAAGCGTCATCGCTGGACAAGATGTCTTCAAACTCTATGATACATACGGATTCCCAGTAGAATTGACTGAAGAAATCGCTGAAGAAGCTGGTATGACTGTAGACCGTGAAGGTTTTGAAGCAGCCATGAAAGAGCAGCAAGAACGTGCGCGTGCGTCTGCTGTTAAGGGTGGCTCAATGGGAATGCAAAATGAAACCCTCCAAAACATTACAGTGGAAAGTGTCTTCAACTACAATGCTAGTCAATTGCCTTCTAAGTTGGTCGCTATCGTAGCTGATAATGCTGAAGTAGAAGCTGTATCTGAAGGAGCTGCCTCTCTCATCTTTGCGGAGACTCCATTCTACGCTGAAATGGGTGGACAGGTCGCTGACCATGGACAAATCTTGGATGTTTCAGGAAACGTTGTGGCTACTGTAACAGATGTTCAAAAAGCACCAAATGGCCAACCACTTCATACTGTTGAAGTCCATGCTCCGCTTGCCTTGAACCAAGAATACACACTTAGCATCGACACCAATCGTCGTCTTCGTGTGATGAAGAACCACACGGCGACTCACTTGCTCCATGCAGCGCTTCACAATATCCTCGGAAGTCATGCAACCCAAGCAGGATCTCTTAATGAAGTCGAATTCCTCCGTTTTGACTTCACTCATTTCCAAGCAGTGAGTCCTGAAGAATTGCGTGCTATTGAACAGCAAGTTAATGAGAAAATCTGGGAAGCTATCGCCATCAAGACAGTTGAAACAGATATTGACACTGCTAAAGAAATGGGAGCCATGGCTCTCTTTGGTGAGAAATATGGTAAGGAAGTACGCGTTGTGACGATTGGTGACTACTCAGTGGAGCTCTGTGGTGGTACCCACGTTGGCAACACCTCTGAGATTGGTCTCTTCAAGATTGTCAAAGAAGAAGGGATTGGTTCAGGTACTCGCCGTATCTTAGCAGTAACTGGTAAGGAAGCCTTTGAAGCCTACCGTGAGCAAGAAGACGCTCTGAAAGCTGTCGCAGCAATATTGAAAGCACCTCAGTTCAAGGAAGTGCCTCACAAAGTCGAAGGACTTCAAGAGCAGCTCCGTCAACTCCAAAAAGAAAATGCAGAATTGAAGGAAAAAGCCGCAGCCGCAGCTGCAGGTGATGTCTTCAAGGATGTGAAGGAAGTCAACGGACACCGTTACATTGCTAGTCAAGTTTCTGTATCAGATGCCGGTGCCCTTCGTACTTTTGCAGATAACTGGAAACAAAAAGACTACTCTGACTTGCTTGTTCTAGTTGCAGCGATCGGTGACAAGGTTAACGTTCTTGTAGCTAGCAAGACAAAAGATGTGCATGCAGGAAACCTGATTAAAGAATTGGCTCCAATCGTCGATGGACGTGGTGGTGGTAAACCAGACATGGCCATGGCAGGAGGAAGCAACCAAGCGAAGATTCAAGACTTGTTGGATGCAGTAGCTGAGAAGTTATAATATTAGATAATAGATAGATAAAAGGTCTGCTCTTTTGGCAGATCTTTTTCTGTACTCTCAGCTTCATTACTCCTCTGTATGAGAAGAAGATATTCTGCTTTTAGGCAAGCAATCATGCATGTTCTTTCAAATCTTTAATGCTATCTTCAAAAAATATTGTATAAAAATACAAAAAACGCTTGACAAAGTGAAGAAATATACGTAAAATAAAACGCATATTTATACGGAGGTGTTTTAAAAATATGCGAATTTCGATTGTAGGAATTACTGGTTACTCAGGAATGGAACTCCTCCGTATTTTACTGCAACATCCGCAGGTGGAGGTCGTTTCCCTTCATGCCAGCCGAGATATGGAGGCTCCTGTTTCAGAGCTTTATCCTCATTTGAAGGGGATTTGCGACTTGAAAATAGAAGCTTTTGACAGTCAGGAAATAATGCGACGAGCAGATCTTGTTTTCTTTGCAACGTCAAGTGGAGTGGCTAAAGATTTGTCAAAAGACTTTGTAGAAGCAGGATTTCCAGTCATTGACCTATCAGGAGATCATCGTTTATCAGGGAATATTTATAAAAAATGGTATCAGAAAGAGCCAGCTGAAGACTATGTCCAAAAAGAGTTTATTTATGGGCTGTCTGAGTTTACAGATGTCAGAGGGAAGCGATTTATTGCTAATCCCGGCTGTTATGCGACAGCTACAGAGTTGGCCTTGATTCCCTTGCTACAGGCTCAGGCTATTGAGCTGGACTCCATTATTGTCGATGCCAAGAGTGGTTTGACAGGGGCTGGGAAAAATCCAGTTGCATCCAGCCATTTTGTCCATGTGCACGATAACTATGTGACTTATAAGCTGAATCAGCATCAGCATATTCCAGAGATTGTGCAGCAGTTGCAACGTTTTGATGAGGGATTGCAGCAGATTCAGTTTTCAACTTCCCTTATTCCGCTCAATCGTGGTATCGTGGCGACAGTTTATTGCAAGTTGAAAGAACCTTTGACTCGAGAAGAGCTGGTTGCTATTTACCAAAATTGCTATCAGGATAAGCCTTTTGTCCGTATTCAAGCAGCTCTGCCGAATTTGCACCAGGTTGTCGGTACTAATTATACAGATATTGGTTTTGACTATAATCCTGTGACAAATATTTTAACTATAGTGGCTGTGCTGGATAACCTGATCAAGGGGGCTGCTGGTCAGGCAGTTCAAAATATGAATCTGATGCTGGGCTTCCCTGAAACAGATGGCTTGCTCAGTCAACCGTCCTATGTCTAGATGAGAAAGGGTTAGTTATGAAGATTATTGATGGAACGATTGCCAGTCCGCTAGGCTTTTCGGCTGACGGTTTACACGCCGGCTTTAAGAAAAAGAAGTTGGATTTTGGTTGGATTGTCTCTGAAGTGCCAGCCAGTGTGGCAGGAGTTTATACGACTAATAAGGTCATTGCTGCTCCGCTTCTAGTGACCAAAGCATCAATCCAAAAGAGCCAGAAATTGCAGGCAATAGTGGTTAATTCTGGTGTTGCCAATTCCTGTACAGGCCAGCAGGGGCTGGACGCCGCCTATGAGATGCAGCGATTGACTGCCCAAAAGCTACAGATTGAGTCCGACTTGGTTGGTCTGGCTTCTACAGGAGTCATCGGCGAGCAGCTTCCAATGGATGCTCTAAAAAATGGTCTGTCACAGATTCTGGTGAGTGGTAAGGCAGAAGATTTTGCTGAGGCTATCCTGACGACAGATACTTGTACAAAGACCTGTGTAGTTACAGAAGAGTTTGGCTCAGACCTGGTAACGATGGCGGGAGTGGCTAAGGGCTCGGGCATGATTCATCCGAATATGGCAACTATGCTGGCCTTTATCACCTGTGACGCTAATATTTCTAGTGCTACCTTGCAAAAGGCTCTCAGTCAGCATGTAGAGTCAACTTTCAACCAAATCACGGTGGATGGAGATACATCTACCAATGACATGGTGCTTGTCATGGCTAATGGCTGCCGACAAAATGAAGAAATTCTGCCAGATACGGAAGAATTTGAAAAGTTTTCTAAGATGCTCCGCTATCTTATGGCTGACTTGGCTAAGAAAATTGCCAAGGATGGCGAAGGAGCGACCAAGTTGATTGAGGTCAATGTTCGGCATGCCAAGGATGAACGGAGTGGCCGTATGATTGCTAAAAGTGTCGTTGGCTCTAGCTTGGTTAAAACCGCCATTTTTGGCCAAGATCCCAATTGGGGCCGAATCTTAGCAGCTATCGGCTATGCGGGAGCAGATGTCTCAGTAGATAATATTGATATTTGGATTGCGGGGATTCCAGTTATGCAGGCTTCTAGCCCTGTGGCTTTTGACCACGAGGAGACTGGTGATGCCATGGCTGGAGAACTGTTGACCTTGACCATTGACCTACACGATGGGGACGCTGAAGCTCAGGCCTGGGGTTGCGATCTATCCTATGATTATGTGAAAATCAATGCCCTCTATAGAACCTAAGGAGAAATGCAATGAAAGATGTAATTGTTATAAAAATTGGTGGTGTTGCTGCGCAAAAGCTGTCTGATAAGTTTATCAAGCAGATGCAAGAGTGGATAGTAGCTGGTAAGAAAATCGTAGTCGTTCACGGGGGCGGTCTGGTCATAAACCAACTCATGAAAGAGCGTCAGCTGCCTACTCGCAAGGTTAAGGGGTTGCGGGTAACAGCCAAGTCTGACTTACCCATTATTGAGCAGGCCTTGCTAGGTCAAGTTGGCCGGACACTGACACAAAAACTGAACGATTCAGATATTGAAAGTCTTCAGCTGGTTTCACATTTGGGAAAGACAGTTTCGGCAGATTTTATTGATAAAGATCTCTATGGCTATGTCGGTCAGGTGACGGCCATTCAAACTGCTTATCTAGAGCAGTTGCTGGCTGCGGATATGGTCCCGGTGCTGGCTTCGCTAGGACAAAATGCAGCTGGGGAGCTCTTAAATATCAATGCAGACTATCTAGCTGCGGCAGTTGCCAGTAGCTTGCAGGCAGAGAAGCTGATCCTGATGACAGATATAGAAGGGGTTCTGGAGGATAAAAAAGTCCTGCCCCAGCTTCTGACCAGTCAGGTTTCCAAGAAGATTCAGACAGGTGTCATCAAGGGCGGCATGATTCCCAAAATTGAGAGTGCTGTTCAGACTGTGCTTTCTGGTGTCGGGCAGGTTTTGATTGGCGATAATCTTTTGACGGGCACCTTGATAGCAGAGGGATAATTATGACTTATTTATTTGAAAACTACAAGCGGGCACCTATTGAGTTTGTTAAAGCAGAGGGCACCTATCTGATTGATAGTGAGGGAAAGGCTTATTTGGATTTTTCATCGGGGATTGGCGTAACCAATCTTGGCTTTCACCCTCAGGTTCAGCGGGCTTTGATCCAGCAAGCAGGGCGCATCTGGCACAGCCCCAATCTTTATCTTAGCTCCCTGCAAGAGCAGGTGGCTCAAGCGTTGGCAGGTTCTTATGATTATTTGGCATTTTTCTGTAATAGCGGAGCGGAAGCCAATGAAGCAGCTATTAAGCTAGCTCGTAAGGCTACTGGCAAGCAAGGCATTATCACCTTTCAGCAATCCTTTCACGGTCGTACCTTTGGCGCTATGGCCGCAACAGGACAGGATAAGATCAAGGAAGGATTTGGTGATGGGGTGCCTCATTTCAGCTATGCAGCTTACAATGATTTGGCCAGCGTAGAAGACTTGGTCAATCAGGATACAGCAGCTATCATGCTGGAATTGGTCCAAGGAGAATCAGGAGTTCGTCCAGCAGAAGCAAGCTTTGTCAAAGTTTTGGCTGATTTTTGCCAACGAGAGGGGATTTTGCTGATTGTTGATGAGGTACAGACAGGTATGGGGCGCACTGGTCAGCTTTATTCCTTTGAGCATTATGGGATTATACCGGATATTGTGACACTGGCTAAGGGTCTGGCCAATGGCCTGCCTGCAGGTGCTCTATTAGGAAAATCCAGATTGGCTTCCGCTCTTGGACCTGGCAGTCATGGTTCTACCTTTGGTGGCAATAAATTAGCCATGGCAGCTGCCTTGGAGACCTTGCATATTATGAAAGAGATGGGCTTTCTGGAAGAAGTCAGGTCTAAGAGTGCCATCTTACTGGAGCAGCTACAGCTTGCTTTTCAGGACCATCCAAAGATTTCTGCTGTTCGCGGTCTGGGCATGATGATTGGGATTGAGACAAGCGCCAGTCTGTCAAAGATTGTTGAAGGTGCTCGTCAGAAAGGCTTGATTATCCTGACCGCCGGTGAGAATGTTATCCGTCTCCTGCCGCCTTTGACTATCAGCAGGGAGGAAATCCAGCAGGGGATTACTGTTTTAAAAGAAGTATTTTCAGAAGTAGATGAATAAAGGAAAAGGATTCAGTTTGAGCTGGATTCTTTTTTGTCTATGATAATAGTACTTTTGACAAGGATTGTTATTTTTTTGACAAAGATACTTGTCAAAAAGAAAAGAATCTGTTACAATGTTTTTGAACAGGAAATGGAGGGACGCTTATGAATGTATTCTTATGGTTCTTGTTTCCGATGACTTTTATGGTTTTTATCTTTGGGATTGATTCTTTCAATAAGTTAAAACGGATGCAGGGACGGATAAAGTCTTTAGAAAGAAATAGAAAAGGAGAGAAAACAATGTCACGATTTTTAAAAGAGATGATTGGAAAGAAACCAATGATTACAAGTGAATTGATTGGGACAAATGATTGGCTTGTAGTGGATGTGGACGAAGACTGGGTTAAGCTTAGTAAAACTGATAAAAAAGGCCAGAAAAAAACGAAGCTTATGCGCATTGAAGATATTCGGTCTGTTGAGTTACTGGAGAATTGAGAGGAAATTTCATGAAATTAAAGAATCGTCTCAAGGAGTTGCGAGCACGAGATGGCCTCAATCAGACAGAGTTAGCAAGGAGAGCAGAAGTATCCAGACAGACTATCAGTCTCTTGGAACGAGGCGAGTACACTCCCTCTATCATCATTGCGTTGAAAATTGCTCATATTTTTGGAGAAACTGTCGAGAACGTTTTTAGAATCGAGGAAGAATGAAACAACTTAAAAATAATCGTCAACTTTTGCTTTTATCTTTGTTTATTGTTTATGTCTTGTCTTATGTTTTAAAAGATGCAGGGCTACTTCAAATAGAATTGCCCCTGAGGTTAGAATGGGCTGTTGTGTTTTATCTCACTCTAGCAGCTATCCTAGATAAAAGAATAAGCCATAAACGAAAAGCTAGCGGTAAGTCGAGTATAAACTCTAGATTGAGAGATAGGAAAGGAAAATCATGACAACGAAAAAAAGAATAATGAGAAATGTAATTTTCTTAATTCTAGCCATAATCATTGGAGGAGCAATCGGCTTCTTTGCTGCTCGCATTGAACATGTCTCTTGGCCAAGTTTTTTGAATGTAGGACTACTACAAAACATAGGACGTGTTTGCTTGACCATTCTTTATCCTTTAACCTTTTATTTAATCTACCAAGCAAATAAGTATCATCTGTCTATGGAGAAAGAAGAGGATGAGGATAAGGAGTATGAACTTTATCGTCAAACCTTTAAAACGTTAGAATCTGTGACGATCTTATTTAATGTCACCTCTGCTTTGACTTTATTTACCTTATTTGTTGGTGTAAACTATGTTTTTCCATTATTAGAAGCTGGTGCGGTGTTTTGGATTAATCTATATGATGGAGTTATTCTTCTAGCCCTTGTAATTGCCCAAATAGTATTGCTCAAGACGACACAGAAAATTCGAAAATATAAACTATCGATAGCACCTACCGTTGAAGAAATGAAGAAATTTGCTTTTTCCTTTGACGAGGGAGAACTACAAGCTAACTATGAACAGAGCTTTTTGATCCTCTTTAATCTAAATCAACGGGTCATTCCTAGCCTTTATGTTCTGATGTGGTTAGTGGGCTTACTGACTCCGATGAATGTTGTTTCAGCTTATATCGTACTGACCATTATTTTCATTTATATCAATGTCATGTTCTATCCTATGGTTAAAAAGTACTTTAAATAAAAGAAGAGAGGATTGACTATGAAATTACTGCGAAAGATTGATTTTTTAACGGATAAGAAAACGAACCTTTGGCTTAATATAGGAGCTCTTTTATTAATTCTCCCTTTTCTCTTTTTCTTTGCTTGGGTAGCACTTGAATTGTTAGAAGAAGACGAGGGGCTGTTCGTCTTTACAGACTTTTTATACTTGTTCGCCTTGCTGGTTGTGCATGAGTTGATCCATGGCTTTTTCTTCAAGATCTTTGGTAATGAAAAAACGAAGGTCAAATTTGGTTTTAAAAACGGTATGGCCTACGCGACTAGCCCTGGGAGTTTTTATAGCAGGGGTAAGATGTTGATCATTGCTCTGGCACCCTTTGTTTTGATCAGTCTCTTTTTAACAGTCTGTTGTGAACTTGAATGGCTATCCAGCCCTTCCTACATTGCTCTGGCTAGCATTCATGCAGCCTCTTGTATCGGTGATTTTTATTTGTCTTATATCCTCATTAGTCAGAAGGAAGAAATTCTTGTTGAAGATACCGAAGTTGGTCTAAATATTTATCGAAAGGATTAGAAATATGAAGAATACAAAGAACATCAAAACCTTCCTTGTCCATTTAGGACTTTATTCTTTAGTTATATTGTCTTATTTTGTTATTTTTTCAAGCATCATTTCTAGTGTTTTAGAATCTCTGATGATGGGAACCTCTCAATATATTGCTCTCCCGATCCTTTTATTCTTATCGGCTTTATATATTATTCCTTTGTGGAAATGGTATCAGCATGATTTTAAATTAGAGGTGAAAAAAACAAGGATAATCTCTTCTGTTTGGCTACCGGTCATTCTTTTGATTGCTTTTATAATTTTCCAAGAATTAATGCCCACGAATCCGTCGGAAAATCAAAATAATGTAGAAATGCTGATTGCTTATCAGCCTGCATTTGCTTTTATTTTTGTGGTTTTCCTTGCTCCGATTGTTGAAGAGCTGCTGACTCGAGGTTTTATGGCTAAGTTCTTTTTCTCAAACCAAGTGACTTCCTTACGAAAGTTACTCTATATTCTTGTCTCCTCTACTCTATTTTCTCTACTTCATAGGCCAGCAACCCCAGGCCAATTTCTAACGTATTTTATTATGGGAGTTATCTTTGCCTTAGGATATTTATGTAGAAAAGATTTACGTTATGCGATTGCTTTGCATATGGCTAATAATTTGCTTGCCTTTCTTCTTCTCATTTTCCTTCGTTAAAAAGTGAGAACCAATACTATTGAATGATCTTTTCAAGATTTGTTATTTAAAATAGTATATAAAAAACCCATTCCAAATTTTGGAATGGGTTTTGTTTTTATAAGCCATAATTGTAGTCTTCATCTTGCATAGCTTCCACTTCACCAAGTAGGTAGCCATTACCAACTTGGGAGAAGAAGTCATGGTTGGAAGTACCAGTTGAGATACCGTTCATAACAATTGGGTTTACATCATCAGCGGTATCTGGGAAGAGAGGATCTTGGCCTAGGTTCATCAAGGCCTTATTGGCGTTGTAGCGTAGGAAGGTCTTGACTTCCTCTGTCCAGCCAACACCGTCATAGAGACTTTCTGTATAACCTTCTTCATTTTCATAGAGGGTGTAGAGCAGATCGTACATCCATTCTTTGAGTTTTTCTTGCTCGTTTTCTGGTAATTCGTTAAAACCTAGCTGGAACTTGTAGCCGATGTAGGTTCCGTGGACGGATTCATCACGGATAATCAGCTTGATAATCTCAGCGACGTTAGCCAGTTTATTATTCCCCAGATAGTAAAGTGGAGTGAAGAAACCAGAGTAGAAGAGGAATGTTTCCAAGAAAACGCTGGCTACTTTCTTTTCTAAGGCTGTACCATTTAAGTATATCTCATTGATAATTTCAGCTTTCTTTTGCAAGTATGGGTTTGTATTGGTCCAAGCAAAGATTTCATCGATTTCTGACTTGGTGTTAAGCGTAGAAAAGATAGAAGAGTAAGACTTGGCGTGAACGGACTCCATGAATTGAATGTTGTTGAAGACAGCTTCTTCGTGGGCTGTACGGACGTCCTTACGTAGGGCATCTACACCAGATTCAGACTGGAGGGTATCCAGCAGGGTCAGACCACCGAAGACCTTGCCGACCAAGTCCTTTTCCTTGTGAGACAGCTTTCTCCAGTCATCCAGGTCATTAGACAGGGGAATTCGGGTATCCAGCCAGAATTGTTCTGTCAATTTTTCCCAAGTTGATTTATCGATAACATCTTCAATAGCGTTCCAGTTAATGGCTTTGTAGTAAGTTTCCATTTGAAATCTCTTTCTATGTGTTGTGATGTGATAAAGAATCATTATTATTTTATCACAATTTTATAAGGGGATCGAACAAAAAGTCGGCGAACCGACTTTTGAGTTGTTAGCTGATAATAGTAATCGAGTCAGTAAGTAAAAACGAGATGACTGATTACTAGAAGAACTAGATCACACAGCTTTCACATTGGTTGGCACCGACTTCGCCACCATCATCAGTGAAGGTACGGACGTAGTAGATGGACTTGATACCCTTGTTGAAGGCGTAGTTACGCAGGATAGACAAGTCGCGGGTAGTTTGCTTGCTTTCTTTTTTCCACTCGTAGAGGCCTTTAGGAATATCGCTGCGCATAAAGAGAGTAAGGGAAAGACCTTGGTCCACGTGCTCAGTTGCCGCTGCATAGACATCGATAACCTTGCGCATGTCCATGTCGTAGGCGCTAGTATAGTATGGGATGGTCTCAGTTGATAGACCAGCAGCAGGATAGTAGATCTTACCGATTTTCTTTTCCTGACGTTCTTCGATCCGTTGAGTAATTGGGTGGATTGAGGCAGAAACGTCATTGATGTAGCTGATAGATCCATTTGGTGCAACGGCTAGGCGGTTCTGGTGGTAGAGACCATCAGCCTTGACCTTATCTCGTAACTCTGCCCAATCCTCTGCAGATGGAATAAAGATTCCTGCGAAAAGTTCCTTCACACGTTCAGACTTAGGTACAAATTCACCCGTTAGGTATTTGTCAAAGTAAGTTCCGTTAGCATAGTCAGATTTTTCAAAGTTGTGGAAAGTCACGCCACGCTCGCGAGCGATATTGTTAGACTCAACCAAGGTCCAGTAGTTCATGAGCATGAAGTAGATGCTGGTGAACTCTACAGCTTCCGCTGATCCGTAATCGATCAACTGCTGAGCTAAATAACTGTGTAGCCCCATAGCACCTAAACCAAAAGTATGGGCTAGGCTATTTCCGTGATCAATAGAAGGCACAGCTGTAATGTGTGAACTATCAGTAACGAAAGTAAGAGCGCGTGTCATAGTTCGGATAGACTTTCCAAAGTCAGGAGAAGTCATCATGTTGACAACGTTGGTAGAACCTAAGTTACATGATACATCTGTTCCCAGGTGAAGATACTCTTGGGCGTCATTCAAAAGACTAGGTTCTTGCACTTGCAGGATTTCAGAGCAAAGGTTACTCATGATGATTTTACCGTCAATTGGATTTGAACGGTTGGCTGTATCGATATTTACGACATAAGGATAGCCAGATTCTTGTTGGAGTTTAGAAATTTCTGTTTCCAAATCACGAGCCTTGATCTTGGTTTTAGTGATATTTGGATTAGCGACCAACTCATCATATTTTTCAGTGATGTCAAGGTAGGCAAATGGCACACCATATTCGCGTTCAACAGAATATGGGCTGAAGAGGTACATTTCTTCATTCTTACGTGCCAATTCGTAGAATTTATCTGGAATGACAACACCGAGTGAGAGGGTTTTAACCCGAACTTTTTCGTCAGCATTTTCTTTCTTAGTTGAAAGGAAAGCGATGATATCTGGGTGGAAGACGTTGAGGTAAACAACTCCAGCTCCCTGGCGTTGTCCCAGCTGGTTAGAGTAGGAGAAGCTGTCTTCAAAGAGTTTCATAACAGGCACAACGCCAGATGCAGCTCCTTCATAACCCTTAATAGGTGCTCCAGCTTCCCGTAGATTGCTGAGGGAAATACCGACTCCGCCTCCGATACGAGATAGTTGAAGGGCAGAGTTGATAGAGCGACCGATTGAGTTCATATCATCTGTTACTTGGATGAGGAAGCAAGATACCAATTCACCGCGACGAGCTCGACCTGCATTAAGGAAGCTTGGTGTAGCTGGTTGGTAGCGTTGGTGGATGATTTCATTGGCAATATCCTTAGCAATCGCTTCATCTCCATTGGCAAAGTAGAGGGCGTTAAAGAGAACACGCTCTTCCATGCCTTCTAGATAGTATTCACCATCATTTGTCTTTAGTGCATACTGGTTGTAGAATTTGTAAGCCGCCATGAAAGATTTAAACTTGAAATCTTGCGCATGGATAAAAGCAGCCAGCTCTTCGATGTACTCAGGAGAATAAAGCTGGATAAATTCTTTTTCTAGATAGTTTTCTTCTATTAAATATTTAATTTTTTCTGTAATTGAAGAAAATTGTTTAGTATTCGGCTCAACGTTTTCTTTAAAGAAAGCTTCTAAGGCTTCTTGGTCTTTATGAAGCATGATTTGACCGTTGACAGGACGGTTAATCTCATTGTTAAGACGGAAGTATGTAACGTCTTCTAAGTGTTTTAAACCCATAATCGTTTCCTTTATAATTCTTTTCTACAAAAGAAAGTGCTCCTATATACTATAGAAGCTCCCCTTCTTTTTTGTCTTGCTATTCTTATGACAGTTGTTTTAATTTATTTGGTTGGAAACCAGAGAAAGCATCAGTTGCTGTTTGAATAACTGGAGCAGCATTGAAGCCTAGGCTTTTGACGTGCTCGATATATTCTGGCTGTTCGTCAAGATTAATTTCTCTATATTCCACATGATTTGTATCCAAGAATCGTTTGGTCATTTTGCATTGAACACAATTATTTTTTGAGTAAATCGTTACCATAAAAGGAACTCCTGTTTATTAAAATTTAATTCTTTCTTAGTATATCTCAAAGAAAAAATCTTGTCAATGGATTAGACTAAATATTGTGTTATGTTTTATTATAACACAGTATAGAATACAAGATATGGTGTTTTGCAGTAAAGGTGAAAAGAGAGAAAGTATCTTAAAGATTGATAAATCAAGGTTTTTACATGGGTGGTAAAATTCTTTTCTAATTTTTTTGAAAATAGAGTTAACAATTCTCAAATAAAAAGTTATCTGGAGACATAGCTAGATAGAACTTATAAAATAAGGTGTCTGATAAGATTTTAGATTGAAAAATGCTGTTGAAATTTGAAAAAACTGATACTGATTCTTGAAAAAGATTTCAAAAAATGATATAATCAGAAATTGTAAGGGTTATCAAAATATCCTAAAAAAGAATTATTTAAAGGAGAGTCTAATTATGGCTTCTAAAGATTTCCACATTGTGGCAGAAACAGGTATTCACGCTCGTCCAGCAACTTTGTTGGTTCAAACTGCAAGTAAATTTGCTTCAGATATCACTCTTGAATACAAAGGTAAATCAGTAAACTTGAAATCAATCATGGGCGTAATGAGCCTTGGTGTTGGTCAAGGTGCAGACGTAGTTATCTCTGCTGAAGGTGCAGATGCTGACGACGCACTTGCAGCTATTGCAGAAACAATGGAAAAAGAAGGATTGGCATAATATGACAGAAATGCTTAAAGGAATTGCGGCATCTGATGGTGTTGCTGTTGCTAAGGCATATCTATTAGTCCAACCGGATTTGTCATTTGAGACTGTTTCAGTCGAAGATACGAATGCAGAAGAGGCTCGTTTGGATGCAGCTCTTGAAGCTTCACAGAACGAGCTTTCTGTTATCCGCGAGAAGGCAGTAGGTAGCCTTGGTGAAGAAGCAGCCCAAGTATTTGATGCTCACTTAATGGTTCTCTCTGACCCTGAAATGGTTGGTCAGATTAAAGAAACAATCCGTACGAAAAAAGTGAACGCTGAAGCGGGTCTTAAAGAAGTAACGGATATGTTTATCACAATTTTTGAAGGTATGGAAGACAATCCGTACATGCAGGAACGTGCAGCGGATATCCGTGACGTTACAAAACGTGTTCTTGCAAACCTTTTGGGTAAAAAATTGCCAAACCCAGCTTCTATTAATGAGGAAGTGGTTGTCATTGCACATGACTTGACTCCATCTGATACAGCACAGCTTGATAAAAACTTTGTTAAGGCTTTTGTAACAAATATCGGTGGACGGACTAGTCACTCAGCAATCATGGCTCGTACGCTTGAAATTGCAGCTGTTCTCGGTACTAATAATATTACAGAATTGGTAAAAGATGGGGACATCATTGCAGCGAATGGTATCACTGGTGAAGTGATTATCAACCCAACTGAAGAGCAAATCTCAGATTTCAAAGCAGCTGGTGAAGCTTATGCTAAACAAAAGGCTGAATGGGAATTGCTTAAGGATGCCCCAACTGTAACAGCAGATGGCAAACACTTCGAGTTGGCGGCTAACATTGGTACACCAAAGGACGTTGAAGGTGTAAATGCAAATGGTGCAGAAGCTGTTGGTCTTTACCGTACTGAGTTCCTCTACATGGATTCTCAAGATTTCCCAACAGAAGACGAGCAGTATGAAGCATACAAAGCTGTTCTTGAAGGAATGAACGGAAAACCAGTGGTTGTTCGTACGATGGATATTGGTGGAGATAAGGAACTTCCTTACTTCGATATGCCACATGAAATGAACCCATTCCTTGGCTTCCGTGCTTTGCGTATCTCTATCTCTGAAACTGGTAATGCAATGTTCCGTACACAAATTCGCGCTCTCTTGCGTGCGTCTGTACATGGACAGTTGCGTATCATGTTCCCAATGGTAGCTCTTCTGACAGAATTCCGTAAAGCTAAAGCGGTTTATGACGAAGAAAAAGCTAAACTGCAAGCTGAAGGCGTTGCAGTAGCAGACAATATCCAAGTGGGGATCATGATTGAAATCCCAGCAGCAGCTATGCTAGCGGATCAATTTGCTAAGGAAGTTGACTTCTTCTCTATCGGTACCAATGACTTGATTCAATACACCATGGCAGCGGACCGAATGAATGAACAAGTTTCTTACCTCTACCAACCTTATAACCCATCTATCCTTCGCTTGATCAATAATGTTATCAAGGCAGCTCATGCTGAAGGCAAGTGGGCAGGTATGTGTGGAGAAATGGCTGGTGATCAAACAGCTGTACCATTGCTTGTTGGTATGGGCTTGGATGAGTTCTCTATGAGTGCGACATCTGTTCTTCGGACTCGTAGCCTCATGAAGAAGTTAGATACTAAGAAGATGGAAGAATTGGCTCAACGTGCATTGACAGAATGTGCAACGTTGGAAGAAGTCTTGAAGCTTGAAAAAGAATATCTGGACTTTGATTAATTAATTTTATAGAGCGGGAAACCGCTCTTTTTTAGAACCATTTTCAAAATGGTTCTTTCTTTAAATTTCGTTCGTCAAAACAGCGACTTATATATGGATGAAAATGAATCAACAGGAAATTGGTATATAAGAAAACGGAGAGAGGTGAATCGTTCGGTTTTTGGAAAAATTTGCCAATATTTATGAAATTTACTTGAAAAAATGTCGAAATTAAGATAAAATAGAAACATAGAAAACGCTTACAAAGAGGTGATTGCATGGACAAAAACGAAGCATTAAGAACCTTTACAACTGGTGAAAACTTTCATTTGCAACACTATCTAGGAGCACATCAGGAAGAAGTAGATGGTAAGGTCGGCTACTCTTTCCGTGTTTGGGCTCCCAATGCTCAGAGTGTTCATTTGATTGGTGATTTCACTAATTGGTATGAAAATCAAATTCCTATGGCACGTAATGAAGCAGGGGTCTGGGAAGTATTTACAGACCTACCAAAGGAAGGAGATATTTACAAGTACAATGTCAAACGTAGCAGTGGTCAAGAAATTTTGAAAATTGACCCACTGGCTATCTATTTGGAAGAGCGTCCTGGAACTGGAGCAGTTATCCGTACTATTCCTGAAAAGAAATGGAAAGATGGTCTCTGGCTAGCCCGTCGGAAGCGCTGGGGCTTCTTCTCACGACCTGTCAATATCTATGAAGTGCATGCTGGCTCATGGAAACGCAATGAAGATGGCAGTCCTTATAGCTTTTCTCAGTTAAAAGAAGACTTGATTCCTTATCTAGTGGAGATGAACTACACACATGTGGAATTTATGCCACTTATGGCTCACCCACTGGGACTTAGCTGGGGCTATCAGCTTATGGGCTACTTCGCCTTTGAGCATACCTATGGTACACCTGAGGAATTCCAAGATTTCGTCGAAGAGTGTCACTTGAACAATATCGGGGTCATTGTAGACTGGGTACCAGGTCACTTCACTATTAATGATGATGCTTTAGCCTACTATGATGGCACACCGACTTTCGAGTATCAGGACCACGATCGGGCTCATAACTATGGTTGGGGTGCTCTCAACTTTGATTTGGGCAAGAATCAGGTTCAGTCTTTCTTGATTTCCAGCATTAAATTCTGGATTGATTTCTATCATCTGGACGGGATTCGGGTTGATGCTGTCAGCAATATGCTCTATCTGGACTATGATAGCGGACCTTGGCAACCAAACAAAGATGGAGGCAATCGCAATTATGAAGGGTATTACTTCCTGCAACGCCTCAATACGGTTATCAAGCTAGCTCATCCAGATGTCATGATGATTGCAGAGGAAAGTTCCTCAGGCACCAAGATTACGGGTATGAGAGAGCTGGGTGGCCTAGGTTTTGACTACAAGTGGAATATGGGCTGGATGAATGATATCCTTCGTTTCTACGAAGAAGATCCGATTTATCGTAAGTACGATTTTAATCTGGTAACCTTTAGCTTTATGTACGTATTCTCTGAAAACTTCCTACTGCCGTTCTCACATGATGAAGTGGTTCACGGCAAGAAGAGTCTCATGCACAAGATGTGGGGCGACCGTTATAATCAATTTGCAGGGCTCCGCAACTTGCTGACCTACCAAATCTGCCATCCGGGCAAGAAATTGCTCTTTATGGGATCAGAATTTGGTCAGTTCTTAGAATGGAAGTCAGAAGAGCAACTTGAGTGGTCTAATCTGGACGATCAGATGAACAAGAAGATGCAGGGCTTTACTGCTGCACTCAATGCCTTCTATAAAGACAATCGTCCGCTTTGGGAGATTGATCTGAGCTATGATGGCATCGAAATCATAGATGCAGATAATGTTGATCAAAGTGTCCTCTCCTTTATTCGTAAGACTGAAAAAGGAGATATGTTAGTTTGTGTATTCAATATGGCGCCGGTAGAGCGGAAGAACTTTACCATTGGTGTTCCAGTGGAAGCCATTTATGAAGAAGTATGGAACACTGAATTAGAAGAATGGGGAGGTGTTTGGAAGGAACATAACGAAACAGTTCAGTCTCAAGAAGGACTTTGGAAGGATTATCCGCAGACCTTGACCTTCACACTGCCAGCTCTTGGAGCCAGCATCTGGAAGATTAAGCGTCGTATTAAATCAAAGTCGACTAAAAATAAAAAATAGGGTTATCCCATTTGTTGTAATTGAACTTGTATTAAAATATCGGAGAAAAATACGCAATTTGCGAAATGAAATGAGCCATAAGTTCGGATGCTGTAAGGTATAAGTCTTCCTTGGAGTACCGTTCCGTCAACACATTTCCTGTTTTTGATGTTTAATGCACTCGAACCTTAGCAAGGAGTAGTCTATGAAGAATGAAATGCTAGCTTTGATTCTTGCCGGTGGGCAAGGAACACGTCTTGGAAAGCTTACACAGAGTATTGCAAAACCTGCAGTACAGTTTGGTGGACGATATCGTATTATTGACTTTGCCCTGTCTAACTGTGCTAATTCCGGCATTCACAATGTCGGTGTCATTACTCAATACCAGCCTCTGGCTTTGAATAGCCATATTGGAAATGGGTCCAGCTGGGGATTAGACGGCATTAATACAGGGGTGTCCATTCTTCAGCCTTATTCTGCTAGTGAAGGAAATCGCTGGTTTGAAGGAACTAGTCATGCAATATTCCAAAATATTGATTACATTGACAGCATCAATCCAGAATATGTCTTGATCTTATCTGGAGACCATATTTACAAGATGGATTATGATGATATGCTCCAGTCTCACAAGGACAATAATGCCAGCTTGACAGTAGCTGTTTTGGATGTACCTCTCAAAGAAGCCAGCCGTTTTGGTATCATGAATACAGATGCTAATAATCGGATTGTTGAATTTGAGGAAAAACCAGAAAATCCTAAGTCAACTAAGGCTTCTATGGGGATTTATATCTTTGATTGGCAACGCCTGCGCAATATGCTGGTGGCAGCTGAAAAGAGCAATGTAGATATGTCCGATTTCGGTAAAAATGTTATCCCTAACTACTTAGAATCTGGCGAAAGTGTTTATGCTTATGATTTTGAAGGCTATTGGAAAGACGTTGGTACGGTTGAGTCTCTCTGGGAGGCTAATATGGAATATATTAATCCAGAAAATGCTTTGGATAGCCGTAACCGTCGCTGGAAGATTTATTCTCGTAACTTGATTTCTCCGCCAAACTTCCTCAGTGAAAATGCCAAAGTAGAAGATTCTCTGGTTGTTGATGGTTGCTTAGTTGATGGGACTGTTAAACACTCCATTCTTTCTACTGGGGCTCAAGTTAGAAAGGGTGCTGTTATTGAGGACTCTGTCATCATGAGTGGTGCTATTATTGGTCAGGGTGCTAAGATTAAGCGGGCTATTATCGGAGAAGGTGCCATTATTGCAGAAGGTGTAGAAATAGATGGCACAGAGGAAGTATTTGTTGTCGGATACAACGAGAAAGTGGGGGTACCAAAAGATGAAGATTGATAAATATTCAGCGATTTTAGGAAATACTGTCGGGTTCCACGATATGTCTACTTTGACGGATCATCGTCCAGTGGCCAGCCTTCCGTTTGGTGGAAAATACCGCTTGATCGACTTCCCTCTTTCAAGTCTGGCTAACGCAGGAATTCGTAGCGTCTTTGGTATCTTCCAACAGGACAACATTAGCTCAGTATTTGACCATATCCGTTCAGGTCGTGAATGGGGGCTATCTACTCTCCTCAGTCACTACTATTTGGGAATCTACAATACTCGTGTAGAAAGCTCTACAGTCGGTGAGGAATACTATGATCAGCTCTTAACTTATCTCAAACGTTCTGGTTCTAACCAAACTGTTGCTCTCAACTGTGATATTTTGATTAATATAGATCTCAATCAGGTTTTCCACTTACACAATACAACGCAGCAACCGATCACAGTTGTTTATAAGAAACTGCATAAAGAAAATATTTCTGAAGTAAACTCTGTTTTAAATATTGATGAAACAGACCACGTCAGAGGTCATAAGCTCTTTGATGAGCGGGAAGATGCAGAACTCTTCAATATGTCTACGGATATCTTTGTTGTGGATACTCCATGGTTAATTGAAAAGTTGGAGGAAGAGGCTAAGAAAGAACATCCTCAAAAACTACGCTATGTCCTACGTGATTTGGCGGTTGAAGAAGGGGCTTTTGCCTATGAATATACTGGCTATTTGGCCAATATCCACTCTGTAGAAACATACTATCAGGCTAACCTCGATATGTTAGAAAGCAAAAAATTCTATTCACTCTTTAGTCCAAATCAAAAAATATATACCAAAGTTAAGAATGAGGAACCTACCTATTATGCTCCTTCTTCAAAGGTGTCTCGCGCCCAATTTGCGTCTGGAAGTATTGTCGAGGGTGAGGTTGTTAATTCAGTGATCTCACGTAATACAAATATCAAAGCTGGTAGTCAAGTGAAAAATAGTATTCTATTTCCTCGGGCTGAAATTGGTGCAAATGCAACAGTTGAATATGCCATTCTTGACAAGGGTGTTGAGGTTGCAGAAGGTGTTGTAATACGTGGAACAGAAGATAATCCAATTGTTGTTAAAAAAGGTCAAAAAGTAACAGAGGACATAATTCGATGAAGATTTTATTTGTAGCAGCAGAAGGAGCACCATTTTCGAAGACAGGTGGTTTGGGGGACGTTATAGGCGCTCTCCCAAAATCACTTGTTAAACATGGTCACCAAGTTGGTGTTATTCTTCCTTATTATGATATGACGGATGCTAAATTCGGCAATCAAGTAGAGGATCTCTTCTACTTTGAGATCAGTGTTGGTTGGCGACGTCAGTATGTCGGGGTTAAGCGCCTGGTCTTGAACGGTGTGTCCTTCTATTTCATTGATAATCAGCATTATTTCTTCCGAGGCCATGTTTATGGGGACTTTGATGATGGGGAACGTTTTGCCTACTTCCAACTAGCAGCTGTTGAGTTGATGGAGCGGATTGATTTCATTCCAGATGTCCTCCACGTTCACGATTACCATACTGCGATGATTCCTTTCTTGGTTAAGGAAAAATATCGCTGGATTCAAGCATATCAGAATATCAAAACCGTCTTGACCATCCATAATTTGGAGTTCCAAGGTCAATTCCCGGACAGTATGCTCTGGGAGCTCTTCGGAGTAGGCTATGAGCGCTATGCAGACGGAACCCTTCGCTGGAATGACTGCCTCAACTGGATGAAGGCTGGTATTCTCTACGCAGACAGAGTGACCACTGTATCTCCTAGCTATGCTGGTGAAATTCGGACTCCAGAATTTGGTTGCAATTTGGATCAGATTCTGCGGATGGAATCTGGTAAGCTAGTGGGTATTGTTAATGGTATTGATACAGAGATTTACAATCCTGAAACAGATCCATTGCTAGCCCATCACTTTGACAAATCTGACTTATCTGGTAAACTAGAAAATAAGAGAGCTTTACAGGAACGTGTAGGCTTGCCTGTTAGAGACGATGTTCCACTTGTTGGGATTGTATCGCGTCTGACTCGTCAGAAAGGTTTTGACCTAGTGGTTGAAGAGTTGCATAATTTTCTTCAGCAAGATGTACAAATCGTCCTTTTGGGTACAGGTGATTCAGCATTTGAGCAAGCCTTTGCATGGTTTGGTCAAGCTTATCCAGACAAGCTTTCGGCTAACATTCTCTTTGATGTGGGATTAGCTCAAGAGATTTATGCTGCCAGTGATATTTTCCTGATGCCTAGTCGCTTCGAACCTTGTGGTCTATCTCAAATGATGGCTATGCGTTATGGAACCTTGCCTTTGGTACATGAAGTTGGCGGTCTGCGCGATACAGTAGAACCTTATAATGTTTATACAGGTCAAGGAACTGGATTTAGTTTTAATAATTTTTCTGGTTATTGGTTGAGCTGGACTTTTAAAGAAGCTCTTAACCTCTATACCCACGATAAGGAGGCATGGAAATCCATGCAAGAACAGGCCATGGAAAGAGATTTTTCTTGGGACACGGCTAGTTTGGCGTATAGTGATTTGTACCAATCACTTCTATAACATTTACTTTGGAATCAGTATAAGCAAATCCTCTCTTGACCTTGGGACAAGGGAGGATTTCCGTGAGAATTACTTTTTTATATATTATCATGCTGTTTTGGAGCTTTGTTTTTAGCCGGTAGCTGAAGCGAGTGTTTCCCATCTTGATTGAAAAAAGTATTTCTACATTAAAAAACTGTTTCCCGCTATCAAGAAAGGGAGATTATCGTCCACAATGGAACTGACAAAAGAGCAATTTATCCGAGATTTTAAGGATATTTTACATGAAAGACAATTAATAAAAGTAGCTGATGCAACGCCGAGAGAACTCTTCCAAGCTCTAGCTAATACTGTCCGTAAGTATATTACTCCACTATGGTTGGAACGTCGTAAAAAGTTGGTCGAACACCGCCAAAAAACAGCTTATTACTTCTCTATTGAGTTTTTACCGGGTCGTATGTTAGAAACTAACCTACTCAATCTTGGGATCCTTGATACTGTCAAAGATGGTTTTGCAGAAATGGGCGTGGATTTTACAGCTGTAAAAAATGCTGAGCATGACATGGCTCTTGGAAATGGTGGTCTCGGTCGTTTGGCTGCTGCCTTTATGGATTCTCTTGCTACAACGGGCTATCCTGGTTTTGGAAATGGGATTCGCTATCGCTATGGCCTCTTCAAACAACGGATTGTAGATGGATACCAGGTTGAAATTCCCGATGACTGGTTTGGAAGACTGGGGAATGTCTGAGAGACTCGAAAGGATCATGATATTGTAGACGTTAAAATTTTTGGTAATGTTTATCTTCGTGCTAACGAAGAAGGAAGAATTGTACCAGTTTATGAGAATTCTAAAACCTTGCGTGCGGTGCCTTATGATGTGCCTCAGATTGGTTTTGGCAATGACAATGTCAATAACCTGCGACTTTGGGATGTTGAGATTCCAGAAGAATATGAGTTGGACTATCCGACGATCGAAGCTCGTCGCCGTGTACAGGATATAACAGCTATTCTCTATCCAGATGATTCTAGTCATGAAGGTAAAGAACTCCGTTTGATTCAGGAATACTTTATGACCAGTGCAGGTTTGCAGACAATTATCACTTCTTATTTGAAGCAAGGCCTACCTTTAAAAGATATTCATGAGAAGGTTTCTGTCCATATCAACGATACCCATCCAGCTGTTGCACCGGCTGAATTTATGCGTCTTTTGATGGATGAATATGGTCTTGAATGGGCAGATGCTTGGAATGCAACGGTTAAGACCATGAGTTATACTAACCACACTATTTTATCTGAAGCTTTGGAAAAGTGGGATGCTGAACTCTTTAAGAATGTCCTGCCTCGGGTCTATCAAATTATCTTGGAAATTGATAACCGCTATGTGACAGAAATGGCTAGTCGCGGGATTGCTCCGCAAATCATTGAAAATACTCGGATCGTCAAAGACAATCAAATCCACATGGCTCATTTGGCGATCATTGGCGGTCATTCGATTAACGGGGTTGCCAAACTCCATACTGAATTGCTCAAAGAAGATACCTTGCGTGACTTTTATGCTATCTATCCAGAGAAATTTAACAACAAAACAAATGGAATTATCCAACGTCGCTGGTTGCAGATTGCGGATGAGCCTTTATCAGCTGAGATTGATAAGCTAATTGGTAAGGGCTGGAGAAGTGATATCCATGAGCTGCGTAAGCTTTTGGAATTCAAGGACAATCAGCAAGTGCTGGGTGATTTCTACCGAGTGAAGCAAGAAGCCAAGGCTCGTCTGGCTGACTTCATCAAGGAATCAACAGGAGTAGAAGTTTCTACAGAAGCTATCTTTGATGTGCAGGTAAAACGCCTCCACGCCTACAAGCGTCAGCTCCTTAATTTGCTTCATATCATCAAGCTCTACTGGGACCTTAAGGACAACCCTGACAAGGATATGGTGCCACGTGTCTTTATCTTTGGTGCCAAGGCTGCTCCAGGCTACCACTTTGCCAAGTCTGTTATCAAACTGATCAATGAAGTGGCCAATCTGGTCAACAAGGATGAAAGCCTACAAGACAAACTCAAGGTTGTTTTCCTAGAAAACTACCGGGTCAGCCTGGCTGAGCTCATCATTCCAGCAGCAGATGTGTCTGAGCAGATTTCTCTGGCTTCCAAGGAAGCTTCTGGTACTTCCAACATGAAGTTCATGATGACAGGTGCCATTACCCTAGCTACTCTGGACGGAGCCAACATCGAAATCAAGGATGAAGTCGGTGACGACAACATTGTTATCTTCGGGATGGACAAGGATCAAGTTTACGAACACTATGCCCGCCATGATTACTACTCACGCGGTGTCTATGAGAGCAATCCAGACATTCGTCGAGTGGTCGACACCTTTGTCAACGGAACCATTCCAAACGTTCGTGAAGAAGGATCTGAAATCTACGAAGCCCTCATCACCCACAATGATGAATATTTCCTCTTGGAAGATTTCCATGCCTATGTAGAAGCTCAAGAGAAGATTGATGCTCTCTATCGTGACAAAGAAAAATGGGCTCGCATGAGCTTGATCAATATCGCTACATCTGACAAGTTCACCTCAGATGATACCATTGAGCAATATGCCAAGGAAATCTGGAACTTAGAGAAGTAGTATTCTTTGGCAATTATGAATATTAAGAGATTGAGACTTTGTGCTTAGTCTCTTTTGGTATTCAACTGGGCTCTCATTTTAAACTGCCAAAATTAAAACCGAAATTAGAAAGAACATATGAGCTTAACTTATTTGAAAAACGGTGATAAGGTTTGAAAGACTACACAATTTTCTATCAACAATTAACGGCTCCCTTTCGTAGTCGACCTCAATGGGTGAAGGGATTTGTTTATTTTAATCGGGCGATGACACTTTTCATGCCTTTAGTCTATGGACTAGTTCTGCTTAGTGCCTATATTAATAAAGGGTGGAAAGGACTGCTTGCTTTTTGGCTCCTACCAGCTATTGGATTTTGTCTTTTATCAATTATTCGAAAAAGGATAAATCAGCCTCGTCCTTACGAAAAATGGGCTATTCAGCCTTTGCTGGATAAGGATACATCAGGCAAGTCCATGCCCAGCCGCCATGTTTTCTCAGCAGCCTTGATTTCCATGTGCTTGCTCTACTTTTTCTGGCTACCGGGGCTCCTCTGCCTCTTGCTTTCAGCAGGCTTAGCTGCGGTGCGCGTGATTGGCGGGGTACACTATCTAAAGGATGTGCTAGTCGGCTATCTTTGTGGAATTTTCTGGGGAAGTATTCTTTTCTTATTATAAAATGCCTAAGGGACTTTCGATTTTTCTACCGCTAATTTAACTAAAAATACTTAGTAGCAGTTGTCAATTTATTATTGTTGATTTGACAAAGAAGAACAGTTTTAGCACTTTTGTCCTATTTGATAGTTATTTTTTAGAAAAACCAAGAAAGAAATGGCGAAAAAAAGCTGGTTTTATTTACCATATTTAATGAAGAAAAGGCTAATAAATTAAAATCGCTTACAATGTGTAAAAACATTTGACAAAACAGTTTTTTAGGACTAAACTAAGGAAGTAATTTTAAAAACACAAAAGGAGAATTCATCATGAATTTAACATATTTAGGACTTTGTTTGGCCTGCTTTGGCGTATCGCTTGCTGAAGGTATGATTATGAGTAATCTATTTAAGGCGGCGTCTCGTCAGCCAGAAATTATCGGTCAATTGAGAAGTCTCCTAATCTTGGGAGTAGCCTTTGTTGAAGGTACTTTCTTTGTAACGTTGGCTATGTCCTTTGTTATCAAATAAGAAAGTATTCTCTTTAGAAAAGGGGGTGTCATCTGTTGGAAGAAAGTATTAATCCAACTATCAATGTGGGTCCTGTGACCTTTGATTTGACCCTGCTGGCCATGACTCTGCTAACGGTGTTTGTAACTTTTGGACTTGTTTATTGGGCAAGTCGAAAAATGACGATTAAACCGTCAAGAAAGCAGAATGCTCTGGAATACATCTATGATTTCGTTATAGATTTTACCAAGGGAAATGTTGGTGAGCATTATATGAAGAATTATTCGCTCTTTCTATTTTCCCTCTTTCTTTTCGTAACGGTGGCTAATAACTTGGGATTAATGGCCAAGGTTCAGACAACCAATGGTTTCAATCTCTGGACATCGCCGACCGCCAATCTCGCTTTTGACTTGGGCTTCTCTCTTTTAGTGACGGTATTCTGTCACGTTGAGGGAATCCGTCGTCAAGGAATAAAAGGATATCTAAAAGGTTTTGTGACTCCAGGTATCATGACACCCATGAATATCTTGGAAGAATTTACCAATTTTGCTTCGCTAGCCTTGCGGATTTATGGAAACATTTTTGCAGGTGAAGTATTGGCTGGTTTGCTCTTGACTTGGGCACATCAAGCAGCGTATTGGTATCCAATTGCCTTTATTATGAACATGGTTTGGACTGGTTTTTCCATCTTCATTTCCTGTATCCAAGCCTATGTTTTTACCATGCTAACATCTATGTATCTTGGTAAGAAAATTAATGGTGAGGAAGAATAAAAAGAAAGGATAGATAAAATGAATATAACCGTAGGTGAAATTATTGGCAACTTTATCCTGATTGCCGGCTCCTTTCTTCTTTTAGTATTTCTCATTAAGAAGTTTGCTTGGGGCAATATTATCGGGATTTTAGACCAGCGTGCTCAAAAGATTTCAGACGATATTGATGGAGCAGAATCTGCTCGTAAAAAGGCAGAAGATTTAGCGCAAAAGCGTGAAGAAGCCTTGGCGGGAAGCCGTGAAGAAGCTGCTACTATTGTTGAAACAGCTAAAGAAACTGCTGAGAAAAACAAAGCGAGTATTTTAGCTGACACGACTGAAGAAGTTAGCCGATTGAAGCAAAAGGCAAATCAAGAAATTGCTCAATCAAAAGCAGAAGCTTTAAGATCAATCAAGGGTGATGTGGCAGATTTGTCAATTGATTTGGCTAGTAAGATTATTGGCCAAACCTTAGACAAGGAAGCTCAAAGTCAATTGATTGACAGTTATATCGACAAGCTAGGAGATGCCTAATGGACAAGAGAAGCGATGCGATTATTGAAAAGTATGCTGCTCCATTTGTCCAAATAGTGCTTGAAAAAAATCAGCAAAGAGATGTATTTAGAGAACTAAGTCAGATTAAGGGGATTTTTGAAGAAACCCATCTTGCTGACTTTTTATCGCATATTGGCGTCAGTCAAGCTGAAAAAAGTAAGGTTCTTCGTTTGTTTCAAACATGTGATTCGGTCTTGGTGAATAACCTGATTGAAGTCCTAATTACAAACGGACGAGAAAACTTCTTTTATCCAATCTTACTCGATATCTTGAAGAAAATCGAGAAGGAAACCAAAGAGTTCGAGGTAACCATCCACTCAGTGGAGGGATTATCAGAAGAGCAGAAAGCTCGCCTCATTCCTCTTATTGAAAAGAAGATGAATCTCAAGGTTCGTTCTATCAAGGAAAATTTGGATAGGAGCTTGATTGGTGGCTTTGCCATTACAGCCAATCATAAGATAATTGACACAAGCATTAAGCGTCAGTTGAAAGCAGTTAAAGAAAAATTGAAATAGAAAGTGGTGTTCTTTTGGCAATTAACGCACAAGAAATCAGCGCTTTAATTAAGCAACAAATCGAAAATTTCCAGCCGGATTTTGATGTTACTGAGACAGGTGTAGTAACCTATGTCGGTGACGGAATTGCGCGTGCGCATGGGCTGGATAATGCCATGAGTGGAGAGCTTTTAGTCTTTGAAAATGGCTCTTACGGGATGGCGCAAAACTTAGAATCAAACGATGTTGGGATTATTATTTTAGGAGATTTTACTGACATTCGTGAGGGGGATACCATCCGCCGTACAGGTAAGATCATGGAAGTTCCTGTAGGGGAAGCCTTGATTGGACGTGTTGTGGATCCTTTAGGTCGGCCGGTAGATGGTCTGGGCGAGATTGCAACAGATAAAACACGGCCAGTTGAAACGCCTGCTCCAGGTGTTATGCAACGGAAATCAGTTTCTGAACCTTTGCAGACTGGTCTCAAGGCGATCGATGCCTTGGTTCCGATTGGTCGTGGCCAACGGGAATTGATCATTGGGGACCGTCAGACTGGTAAGACAACCATTGCTATTGATGCGATTCTAAACCAAAAAGGCCAAGATATGATCTGTATCTATGTAGCTATTGGTCAGAAAGAATCAACAGTTCGTACACAGGTAGAAACGCTCCGCCAGTATGGTGCACTTGACTATACTATTGTCGTGACTGCATCTGCTTCACAACCTTCTCCATTGCTTTACCTTGCTCCTTACGCTGGTGTAGCAATGGCGGAAGAGTTTATGTACAATGGCAAGCACGTTTTGATCGTCTATGATGATTTGTCAAAACAGGCGGTAGCTTATCGTGAATTGTCCCTCCTTCTTCGTCGTCCACCAGGTCGTGAA
The DNA here is from genome assembly GCF_001811085.1 of Streptococcus sp. HMSC062B01. Classification (NCBI taxonomy): domain Bacteria; kingdom Bacillati; phylum Bacillota; class Bacilli; order Lactobacillales; family Streptococcaceae; genus Streptococcus; species Streptococcus sp. HMSC062B01. The sequence continues at coordinate 16,984 of NZ_KZ672786.1, read as the reverse complement.
GCTTTCCCAGGGGATGTCTTCTATCTTCACAGCCGTCTCTTAGAGCGTTCAGCTAAGGTTTCTGACGAATTAGGTGGAGGTTCTATCACAGCTCTGCCATTTATTGAAACACAGGCAGGTGATATCTCAGCCTACATCGCAACAAACGTGATTTCAATCACTGACGGACAAATTTTCCTCAGCGACAGCCTTTTCAATGCTGGTGTTCGTCCAGCGATTGATGCGGGTTCTTCTGTATCACGGGTTGGGGGATCAGCTCAGATCAAGGCTATGAAGAAGGTAGCCGGAACCTTGCGGATTGACTTGGCTTCCTATCGCGAGCTAGAAGCCTTTACCAAATTTGGTAGCGACTTGGATGCTGCGACTCAGGCAAAACTAAACCGTGGTCGTCGAACAGTAGAAGTATTGAAACAGCCAGTTCATAAGCCGCTTCCTGTGGAAAAGCAAGTAGTCATTCTCTATGCTTTGACTCATGGCTTCTTGGACAGTGTTCCGGTTGATGACATTCTTCGCTTTGAGGAAGAATTATTTGCCTACTTTGATGCACATCAAGAAGGTATTTATGAAACAATCCGAACGACTAAGGATCTTCCGAGTGAGGAAGTTCTGGATGCCGCTATTACTGAGTTTGTCAATCAGTCTAGCTTTAAATAAGAATAGAGGTGTCAGATGGCAGTTTCATTGAACGATATCAAAAATAAAATTGCATCCACAAAAAACACCAGTCAAATCACTAATGCAATGCAAATGGTATCAGCAGCTAAGTTAGGAAAATCTGAGGAAGCAGCTAAGAACTTTCAAATTTATGCTTCCAAGGTTCGGAAACTCTTAACGGATTTGCTTCATGGACATGAGGCAGAAAATGCTAAACACCATCCAATGCTGACAAGTAGACCAGTCAAAAAAACAGGTTACATTGTTATCACATCTGACCGTGGCTTGGTTGGTGGCTACAATGCCACCATTCTCAAAGCCATGATGGAGCTGAAGGCAGAATACCATCCAAAGGGAGATGATTTTGAGATTCTCTGTATTGGAGGTGTTGGTGCGGACTTTTGTCGAGCTAGAGGGGTTCAGCCAGTTTATGAACTGCGTGGTTTACCCGATCAACCAAGCTTTGATGAGGTTCGTAAGATTATTAGCAAAGCCATCGAGATGTATCAAAATGAACTTTTTGATGAGCTCTATGTCTGTTACAACCATCATGTCAATAGTCTGACTAGTCAGATGCGGATTGAGCAAATGCTACCAATTATTGACTTGGATCCAAATGAAGCTGACGAAGATTATACCGTTAATTTGGAATTAGAATCTAGTCGGGAAGCTATTTTGGACCAATTGTTGCCTCAGTTTGCTGAGAGCATGATTTATGGGGCTATTATTGATGCTAAGACAGCTGAAAATGCTGCCGGCATGACAGCCATGCAGACAGCGACTGATAATGCTAAAAAAGTCATCAGTGATTTGACGATTCAGTACAACCGCGCTCGGCAGGCTGCCATTACGCAGGAAATTACTGAAATTGTGGCGGGTGCTAGTGCCCTAGAATAGGCCACTGATTAATTAGAAATTAAACGAGGGAAATAACATGAGCTCAGGCAAAATTACTCAGGTAATCGGGCCAGTCGTAGACGTTGCGTTTGCAGCTGGAGATAAGCTACCTGAGATAAATAATGCACTTGTAGTCTATAAAAATGATGAGAAAAAATCAAAAATCGTCCTTGAAGTAGCTCTTGAGCTTGGTGATGGAGTGGTTCGGACTATCGCCATGGAGTCAACTGATGGTTTGACACGTGGTCTGGAGGTTCTTGACACAGGTCGTCCGATTTCTGTACCGGTTGGTAAAGAAACCTTAGGTCGAGTTTTCAATGTCCTTGGGGACACTATTGACTTGGATGCACCGTTTGGGGATGATGCAGAACGTCAACCAATTCATAAGAAAGCACCGACCTTTGATGAGTTATCAACTTCATCTGAAATCCTGGAAACGGGAATCAAGGTTATCGACCTTCTAGCACCTTATCTGAAAGGTGGGAAGGTTGGACTCTTCGGTGGTGCCGGAGTTGGTAAAACCGTCTTGATCCAAGAATTGATTCACAACATTGCCCAAGAGCACGGTGGGATTTCTGTTTTTACAGGTGTTGGAGAACGGACTCGTGAAGGGAACGACCTTTACTGGGAAATGAAAGAATCTGGCGTTATTGAGAAAACTGCCATGGTTTTTGGTCAGATGAATGAACCACCAGGAGCACGTATGCGTGTTGCCCTAACTGGTTTGACAATTGCTGAATACTTCCGTGATGTAGAAGGCCAAGACGTGCTGCTCTTTATCGATAACATCTTCCGCTTTACTCAAGCTGGTTCTGAAGTATCTGCCCTTTTGGGTCGTATGCCTTCAGCAGTTGGTTACCAACCAACACTTGCAACAGAAATGGGGCAACTCCAAGAGCGTATCACATCAACTAAAAAGGGTTCTGTAACCTCTATCCAGGCTATCTATGTGCCAGCGGATGACTATACTGACCCTGCGCCAGCAACAGCCTTCGCTCACTTGGATTCAACGACAAACTTGGAACGTAAGTTGGTACAATTGGGGATTTACCCAGCCGTTGATCCACTCGCTTCAAGCTCTCGTGCCTTGGCACCTGAGATTGTCGGAGAAGAGCACTACGCAGTAGCTGCTGAAGTTAAGCGAGTCTTACAACGCTATCACGAATTGCAGGATATCATCGCAATTCTAGGTATGGACGAATTGTCTGATGAAGAGAAAACTCTGGTTGCTCGTGCACGTCGGATCCAATTCTTCCTATCACAAAACTTTAATGTGGCAGAGCAATTTACAGGTCAACCTGGTTCTTATGTACCAGTAGCTGAAACTGTTCGAGGCTTCAAAGAAATTCTTGAAGGAAAACATGACAAGTTACCAGAAGATGCCTTCCGTGGAGTGGGTTCTATTGAGGATGTTCTGGCTAAAGCAGAAAAAATGGGATTCTAAGAGGTGAATGATGGCTCAAATGACAGTACAAATCGTTACTCCGGACGGTCTCGTTTATGACCACCATGCTGCATTTGTTTCCGTAAAGACCATTGATGGAGAGTTGGGGATTTTACCTCGTCACATCAATACCATCGCTGTTTTAGAAGTAGATCAGGTCAAGGTACGCCGGGTCGATGATGATAAACATATCGACTGGGTAGCAGTCAATGGCGGAATCATTGAAATTGCAGATAATGTCATTACGATTGTGGCGGACTCAGCTGAGCGTGAGCGAGATATTGATATCAGCCGGGCTGAGCGAGCTAAACTTCGAGCTGAGCAAGAAATCGAAGAAGCACACGACAAGCACTTGATTGACCAAGAGCGCCGGGCTAAGATTGCTCTGCAACGGGCAATTAACCGGATTAACGTTGGAAGCAAATAAAAAGGAATCCAAATTTTGGATTCCTTTTTGTGTGGATCTATTGTTAACGAGCGATTGGTTGTTTGTTTTCGTCTAATGTAAATCCTTCCCCTAAAATCTCGTGAGCCTCTGTAATTGTGATAAAGGCATGAGGATCAATTCGATGGATAATTTCTTTCATCTGTTGCATTTCATTTCGAGCTAAGACGCAGTAGATGACTTTGTAGTCTTGCTTTGTGTAGTAACCAGTACCATTTAGCAAGGTCACACCTCGATCAAGTTCCTCAACAACAGCCTGTGCTAATTCTTCAGATTTTCCAGTAACGACTAAGAAACCTTTACCAGCATAACCACCTTCGGCGATCAGATCAATAACACGAGAAGCAATAAAGACAAATACTAGTGTATAAGTTACAAGACGCAAGTCTTTAAAGACAATCACGACTAAGAAAAGAACAAAGAAGTCAACGGCAAACATGAGTTTTCCGATAGAAATATGGGTGTATTTATTTAAAATTCGAGCAATAATATCGGAACCTCCGGTTGTTCCACCGGCGTTGAAAATGATTCCTAGTCCGGCTCCGAGGATGATACCAGCTATCAAAGACACAATGACCAAGTCTCCGTCTAAATCTACTACAAAGGGAATTTTTTCAAAAATGGCCAGCCAAGCAGATACAGAGAATGTTCCTATCAGGCTGTAGAAGAAAGATTGTTTCCCCAGAATCTTCCAAGCAAAGAAGAAGAGAGGGAAGTTGATCACTAGGTTCATAACGGAAACCGGAAGTTTAAATAAATAGTAGGTAATGAGGGTAACCCCAGTGACTCCACCTTCAAATAAATGATTGGGAATAGCTAAATAATTGATCCCAAAAGAAAAAAGGCCTGCACCAAATATAATCCAAAGTATGTTTTTTAATCTCAGCATAAGAATCTCCTCCAAAAAATTTCCTTTTTATATTGTATCAAATGTTTCTAACTTATGTAATGAATTTAATGATTTTTTTTGATAAAATAGTAAAAGAATTGTAAAAAAATAGAACGAGTATTGCTTTCTGGCAGTAAGGAGTCTGTAAGTTTCTCATATTTGCATACAAACTAGAGGAAAGACGAACGGGCTGCCAAGTATGTAAGGGCATTATAGGAACATTCCTTGCTCTATAAGCATAGAAAAGGAACATATGAAAAGAGGATTATTAGTTTCGCTAGAAGGACCGGATGGAGCTGGAAAATCTAGCGTTTTAGAAGCTCTGGTACCGATTTTAGAAGCCCAAGAGCATCAGGTAGTGACAACTAGAGAGCCTGGTGGAGTCCCAATTTCAGAGGCTATTCGAGAAGTGATATTGGATCAGAATAATACAGAGATGGATGGGAAGACAGAACTTTTACTTTATATTGCCAGTCGTAGGCAGCATTTGATAGAAAAAGTGCTTCCTGCCTTAGAAGCTGGTAAATTAGTTATCATGGATCGTTTCATTGATAGTTCTGTTGCCTATCAAGGTTTTGGTCGTGGTTTAGATGTGGCAGATATTGAATGGCTCAATCAATTTGCAACGGATGGTCTTAAGCCAGATCTAACCTTGTATTTTGATTTAGATGTCGAAGAAGGTCTTGCTCGCATCGCTAAAAATAAGAATCGTGAGGTCAACCGTCTTGACTTAGAGGGACTGGAAATGCATCAACGAGTCCGTCAGGGTTATCTCTATAGCTTGGAAAAGGATCCAGAACGCCTAGTTAAAATTGATGCCAGCCAGGCTTTGGAAGATGTTGTAAAAGATAGCCTAGCTGTCTTAAACCAGCATTTAAATAGTAAATCATGAACATTAATGAATTAAAGGAACTTCAACCTAAAATTGTTGATCGTTTTGAACGAATTCTAGAGCAAGATAAGCTGAACCATGCTTATCTTTTTACAGGAAATTTTGCCAGCTTTGATCTGGCCCAGAAATTAGCTCAGAGCCGTTTCTGTCAGAATAAGATGGGTGTTTGGCCATGTGGTGAATGCCGGTCTTGTCGACTGATTGCTGAGGAAGATTTTTCAGATGTTACAGTGGTTCGCCCACAAAATCAAATCATCAAGACAGAACGTATACGAGAGCTACTCAAGAATTTTTCACAGAGCGGAGTAGAAGGTAATGAGCAGGTATTTATCATTTGTGAGGCAGAAAAAATGCACCTGAATGCAGCAAATTCTCTCTTAAAAATGATAGAAGAACCTCAAAGTGAGGTATATATTTTCCTTCTGACCAGTGATGAAAATTTGATCTTACCTACGATTAAAAGTCGGACTCAGGTCTTTCATTTCCCAAAAAATGAAGATTATTTGGTAGCGAAATTGGAAGAGTCTGGCTTGCTTAAGGACCAGGCGCAGCTTCTTGTAGCTTATAGCCAGACTTTGGAGGAAGCTCAAAACTTGCAGACTAGCAAATCCTTCTTTGATGTAACACAAGTCTGTCAGCGCTTTGTTGATCTTTGTCTTGCTAAGAATGATTTGGCCTTTTTACAGGTTGCTAGATTAAGCAGTTTGGCTGATGATAAAGAAAAACAGGACCAGATTTTTAGGATTCTAGAGATTTTATTTTCTCAACATATAGAGAAAGAAAGTGGTCGGACTTCTTTAGATAGATTGTTTCAATCTCGAAAAATGTGGCGGGCAAATGTGAGTTTCCAAAATGCTTTGGAATATATGATCATACAGCCAGCAAAGCGTAGCTAAGGAGAAAAATAGATATGGATAAAAGAGAAATATTTGACGCTTTAGATGATTTTTCACAAAATCTAATGCTAACTCTGGCTGAAGTAGAAGCAATTAAAAAAAATCTAAAGAGTGTTATTGAGGAAAATACAGTTCTGCGCTTGGAGAATGACAAGCTAAGAGAACGACTCGGAGAAGTGGAAAAAACAGGACCAAGTAAAGGTGGCGGTCAAGGACGCGAGAATCTTGAACGGATTTATTTGGATGGTTTTCATATATGCACAGACTTCTATGGTCAAAGACGAGATAATGACGAAGAAGAATGCGCCTTTTGTAATGAATTATTGTTCAGGGAGTAGCCATGCAAATTCAGAGAAGTTTTAAAGATACGTCATCCTATGGTAAGCTCTATCTGGTGGCGACTCCGATTGGTAACCTGCAGGATACTAGCACTCGTATGTTAGAAACTCTTGAGAAAGTGGATTATATTGCGGCAGAGGATACACGTAATACTGGTCGCTTGTTGGATTATTTCGATATTTCGACCAAGCTAATCAGTTTTCATGACCACAATTCCAGAGCCAGGATCCCAGAAATCATTGCTCTTTTAAAAGAAGGTCATGATCTTGCCCAGGTATCAGATGCAGGTCTCCCCTGTATTTCGGATCCAGGCCACGACTTGGTAAAAGCTGCCATTGCAGAAAACATCATTGTCGTATCAGTGCCAGGTCCCTCTGCCGGAATTTCAGCTCTGATTGCTAGTGGTTTGGCTCCTCAACCCCACATTTTTTTTGGTTTTCTTCCTAGAAAAAAAGGCCAGCAAAAAGAATTTTTTGAAAGCAAGAAGGCTTATCCCGAGACGCAGATTTTTTATGAATCCCCCCATCGGGTCAAGTCGACTTTGGAAAATATGCTGGAAGTTTATGGAGACAGACAGGTAGTTCTAGTTCGCGAGTTGACAAAGATTTATGAAGAATACCAGCGGGGACTGATATCTGAATTACTGGAAGCCATTGGTGATGAGCCACTCAAGGGTGAGTGCCTACTGATTGTAGACGGTGCTAGTGAGGAGAAAGCTGATAAATCAGAAGAGGAATTATTGGCTGAAATTGATTTTCTCATTGAAACCGGCAGTCAAAAAAGCAAGGCTATCAAAGAAGTTGCGAAAAAATATGGTTTGAATAAGAGTGACTTGTACTCAACCTATCACCAGTAATCATACAAGTGACTGAGAGCTAAAAGACAAGAAAGGGACTAAAAAAGTTGACTTATTATAAAATGATCTATCATTCTCCTTTGGGTCCTCTTTCTTTGGTTGCGGATGAAAGCGGACTGAGAGGTGCTTGGTTTGTTGGTCAGAAATATTTTGAGCGTGGTCTAAGTGGACAAGTAATTGAAGCAAGCAATCCCTTTCTCGAGCAGACTGCTCAGCTTCTTGATGCCTACTTTGCTAGTCAGGATGTAGATTTCTCAAGTTTGACTTTAGCAGATGCAGGGACTGATTTTCAAAAGCGCGTTTGGAACTATTTGAGTCAGATTCCTAAAGGGCAGACGGTGACTTATGGGCAAATTGCCAGAGACCTTGATGTTGCTTCTGCTCAAGCGGTCGGAGGAGCTGTTGGTCGGAATCCATTTTCCGTTATCATTCCCTGCCATCGCGTTTTGGGAAGTCAAGGACAAATGACAGGATATGCTGGTGGTTTAGATAAAAAGCTCTGGCTTTTAAACCATGAAGCAAGAGAGATTGATAGAAAAAAATTGAGGTGAACTATGTTACAATTTATCGAATACCCAAAATGCTCTACCTGCCGTAAGGCCAAGGCTGAGCTCAATCAATTAGGAGTGGACTTTGAAGCGGTAGATATTGTCCAAAATACACCTAGCCGGGACCAACTTCTAGACTGGATCCAGAATTCTGATTTTGAGATCAAGTCCTTTTTCAATACCAGCGGACTCAAATACCGTGAACTAGGACTCAAAGAAAAAGTTCCACATATGACAGCTCAGGAAGCTGCAGATTTATTATCAACAGACGGTATGCTGATTAAACGACCGCTCTTGGTTCGAGATAACCAAATCTTGCAGATTGGCTACCGGAAGGCGTATGAAGAGTTGGGGCTGTGAGAAGATAAGGCTTGATAAAAAGGCTATTATATTCATCTGTAGTCAAATAGAACGACAAAATGAAATAGAGAACATCCAATTGTGTTAGATAATAAAAAAACAGACTGAAATCAAGAAATAGGAAAGATTTAGTCACAAGTAAAGAGGCGAATGGATTGGAAGCCTCTTTTTTTCTAACATAGAATTTTTTACCAGTTTGTTGAAGTTGTGGATAAGGCTTCTAAACAATTTCATTTGATATTTTGTAAGATGATCTTCCACCTTGCCGGGAAAGTGATGTCGAAAAACATATGTAGGTAGGTAAGTAAGCCCAAGAATTTTTGGGTCTATATTATTAAAGATGAGGAAGAATTATAATGCTTCTATTTTTTAAAATATGATATAGATCTTTTAGAGAAGGTTAGTGAAAAAATATTATATTTATGTGAATTAGTTGTTGATTTAGATACAAATCAAATTGTACACCTTGATTTTCTTAATAGGTAGGAAAATATGTTTAAAATAATAAAGAAAGAGTATAATCAGCAAGAGGAGTTAATATATAAAACAGATACAAAGGAATTAATAGCTACTCCAACAATAACTAGCGATATTACTTTTAGTTTTATATATTTATTTTTAGGTTTTAATTCAGAAAATATGGAATCCACCCAACTTTGGGGGTATCATAACGACTTTTCTTGGTTAAAAACAAGTTTGGTGCCTCCTAAATCTGATAAAGGTGTTATTGTTGTTACAGATAATGATATTAATGGGGGAGATAGTTTTCGCATTGACTATGCTTACAATTGGGAAACATATTATGATGTGCAATCGGGTTGGCTTAAAATTGGCTCTAAAATTTTAAGGGAAGATCTTAACCATGTTGAATTTTTCAGAAATACTATTGCTGGTATTGATGGGCATGGCAATATCCAAGAATTTTGGCTCAAACCTAAATTTAAATGATTTGAAACTAATATAGTGTTTCCTAGAATATAGGTTTCTTTGTGACGAATATTTGATCCTCTATTTCGAACTGGTTGACAGGTTTGTCTTGGTTACAGACTGGTATCTATACTTTTATTTTCAAAGATTATGATTTCTTTTTGATTGATGATGAAGAAGAACTGTAAACCTTTAAATAGTGAAGAACTTCTTCTTGATGGAAATAGGTATAAGGAGTATCAAGTGGGATGGAAAAAATAAATTCCAGTCCCATCAACAGGAAATCTGCATTGAAAAGAGAAATATTTAGGAAAGAATATACAAGATGTCATGATTTTTCTTTTAGAGAATGTGGTTCAAGTAGATTGTATAATCGAATCTGGGTTAGAAAGCGTGTCAGTAGAAGCTCCTAATGACATTAAAAAGCTTTTCATGATATAATAAATCTATCTCAATCTTAGAAAGAAGAATCATGGTTTTATCAAAAAAACGGGCTCGTCATGTGATTGAAGAGATTATTGCTCTCTTCCCTGACGCTAAGCCTAGTCTGGATTTTCGCAATCACTTTGAGCTTTTGGTTGCGGTCATGCTGTCGGCTCAGACGACAGATGCTGCGGTCAATAAGGTAACGCCGGCTCTGTTTGAAGCCTATCCAAGTCCTCAAGACATGGCTATGGCTGGTGAAGCAGACATTGCTAAATATATCTCCCGCCTAGGGCTCTATCGCAACAAGGCCAAGTTTTTGAAGAAATGTGCTCAGCAGCTTTTGGACGACTTTGACGGCCAAGTACCACAAACGCGGGCAGAATTGGAAAGTCTAGCGGGAGTCGGCCGCAAAACGGCCAATGTTGTCATGAGTGTGGGATTTGGCATTCCAGCTTTTGCTGTCGATACCCATGTGGAGCGGATTTGCAAGCACCATGATATCGTTAAAAAGTCCGCAACGCCACTTGAAGTAGAAAAGCGAGTAATGGATGTTCTCCCACCGGAACGTTGGCTGCCTGCCCATCAGGCCATGATTTACTTTGGCCGGGCCATCTGCCATCCTAAAAATCCTGAGTGCGATCACTATCCGCAACTCTATAACTTTAAAGACATTTAAAAGAGAGTGGGACAGAAATCGGTAATTCGTTAGAATTCGATTTCGTCGTCCCACCTCCGCACAGTTGAGTAGGGCTGTAAAAGCTGATGGAATCAGCGTAGTAGAGCCCACTCAACCACTGCGTCTTGCTCGACAATCCAAAGACAATTGAGAGGCTAGGACTTTTGTCCCAGCCTCTTCTTATTCACTAAATCTTAAAAAATAACCATCTGGATCCAAAATTGCAAACTCATGAGGGTAGATAAAGTTATCTCCCACTCGAAATTCTCTTTTTGTCAGCGGACGATAGATGGGATAGTCAGCTTCCAGCAGTTTTTGGTGGAGCTGAGGAACATCCTCAATGCCAAAGGAAATATTGACACCACGTCCGAAAGGATAGGCCAGATGGGCTAATTCTTCTGTGCTGCCTTCTTCTAGCATAAGTTGGCAGTCTTCAAGTGAGAGGAAGAGAAATTTCTCCTCTGGACGTTCGTATTCGACAGAGAATCCCAGCAAGTCACAGTAGAAGTGGCGCGACTTTTCGATGTTGGATACCACAAATTCGGGAATGACGGCTTGATAGTCCATTCGTTTTCTCCTTAGAGTTCAATCTCCATGACAATGGGTGTGTGGTCTTGGCGCGCACCGGAGTCAATCATATCAGATTTGGTCACCTTGTCAGCCACGCGGTTGCTGGTCAGCCAGTAGTCGATTCTCCAGCCTGTGTTGTTAATTTTAGAAGTCTTGCTACGTTGTGCCCACCAAGTATATTGGTTAGGGATATCGCCGTGTAAATGGCGGAAGGTATCGGTAAAGCCTTTAGCCAGCAGGTTGGTGAAGCCAGCGCGCTCTTCATCGGTAAATCCTGGTGAACGGCGGTTGCTAGCTGGATTGGCCAGGTCGATTTCCTTGTGGGCCACATTGTAGTCGCCAGTAGCGAGGACTGGTTTTTGTTGATCTAGTGTTGCCAAGTATTCAGCGTATTTGGCATCCCAGACTTGACGGTCATCCAAGCGTTTGAGGCCATCGCCAGCATTAGGTGTATAAACCTGAGTGACGAAGAAGTCGTCAAATTCCAGCGTAATGATGCGTCCTTCGACATCCATGGTTGATGGAGCACCGATTTCTGGGAAGGTTACGGTTGGCGTCAGTTCTTTTTTGTAGAGGAACATGGTTCCTGCATAGCCCTTGCGAGCCGGCTCTTGGGAGGAACGCCAAGTGTTTTCGTAGCTTGGGAAAAGATTTGTCAAAATTTCCAAGTGTTTTTTTGTCGGACCTGTCGCAGATAGTTTTGTTTCCTGAATGGCGATAATATCTGCATTTTCTGTTTGCAAGGTCTGAAGGACGGCTTGAGAGAGCTGAGCGCGGGCAGAATCACTGGTCAATGCAGCGTTGAGAGAGTCAATATTCCAAGAAATGAGTTTCATAAAATTTCCTTTTCTAGTAGAAGTTTGCTGAGTTTATTATAACAAAATTTAGAACTGATTTATAGCAAAGTGATTTCAAGAAGCTTGGGAAGTAAGAAAGATTTTCTATATTTATGTTTTGAGTCAGACCAGTCAGAAAAATGGGGTTTCGCTTGCATCTTCTAGCACTAGCAAGTCAAGCGGGTCTGTCTGGAACGAAACAGCTAACTCATCGTCGAATAAAGAGGCGTAAAAAAACTAAATCCACCTTATCACCAAATAATCTTGTTCAAATTAATATTATAAAGTCTATTGGCAAAACAGAGGAATGGCTGGTGGAAAGGCTGTCTAAAGACGGCTATACTGATATTTTGAATACCTTCATCGCGGAGTATGAGAGTCGGAATTTGAATGTTGTGACCTATTAAACCTAGAATAATTTCTGGTTTTTTAATTATATTTACTGTGGGTGACTGTCTTTTCTCAAACCTTGCAAAATATGGTATAATGAGGTGTTATCAAAAAAGGTTTCATTAGCCTTGAAAGGATTAAAAAATGACTGAAAAACAATCGTTTTATATTACAACCCCTATCTACTATCCGAGTGGTAAACTCCATATCGGGTCTGCTTATACAACTATTGCCTGTGATGTTCTGGCTCGCTACAAGCGTCTCATGGGCTACGATGTTTTCTATTTGACGGGTCTAGATGAGCACGGTCAAAAGATTCAGCAGAAAGCTGAAGAAGCCGGAGTTACACCACAGGCATATGTTGATGGAATGGCAGTTGGGGTCAAGGAACTCTGGAAATTGTTAGACATTTCTTACGATAAATTTATCCGGACAACTGATGACTACCATGAAAAAGTAGTAGCGCAAGTCTTTGAACGCTTACTTGCTCAAGATGATATCTACTTGGGTGAATACTCTGGTTGGTATTCAGTTTCAGATGAAGAATTCTTTACAGAAAGTCAGCTTGCGGAAGTTTTCCGTGATGAAGCTGGAAATGTAACGGGCGGTATCGCTCCATCAGGTCACGAGGTGGAATGGGTTTCAGAAGAGTCTTACTTCCTTCGCCTCAGCAAGTACCAAAATCGTTTGGTCGAATTTTTCAAATCACATCCTGACTTCATCACTCCTGATGGTCGTCTTAATGAAATGCTGCGTAACTTCATTGAGCCAGGTTTGGAAGACCTAGCCGTATCTCGGACAACCTTTACTTGGGGAGTTCCAGTACCATCCAATCCGAAACACGTTGTCTACGTTTGGATTGATGCCTTGCTTAACTATGCGACTGCTCTTGGCTACGGTCAGGATGATCATGCTAACTACGATAAATTCTGGAACGGAACAGTCTTCCACATGGTAGGAAAAGACATCCTTCGTTTCCACTCTATCTACTGGCCAATCCTGCTCATGATGTTGGATATTAAGCTACCTGATCGCTTGATTGCCCACGGCTGGTTTGTCATGAAAGATGGCAAGATGTCCAAGTCTAAGGGAAATGTGGTCTATCCTGAAATGCTGGTAGAACGTTATGGACTAGACCCTCTTCGTTACTACCTCATGCGTAGTCTCCCTGTTGGTTCAGATGGAACCTTCACTCCTGAGGACTATGTGGGTCGTATCAACTACGAGTTAGCCAATGACCTTGGAAACTTGCTCAACCGTACTGTTTCTATGATTAACAAGTACTTTGACGGTCAAGTGCCAGCCTATGAAGAAAATGTAACAGACTTTGATGGAGCGCTGGCTCAGGTGGCAGCTGAATCCATTGCTGACTACTACAAACACATGGACGCAGTGGACTACCCACGCGCCCTAGAAGCAGTCTGGACGCTTATCTCTCGTACCAATAAATACATTGATGAAACGGCTCCTTGGGTTTTGGCTAAGGATGAGGCCCTCCGCAATCAACTTGCAAGTGTTATGAGCCACTTGGCAGCCAGTCTTCGTGTTGTGGCACACATGATTGAGCCTTTCATGATGGAAACCAGCAAGGCTGTCCTCAGCCAACTTGGCTTGCCTCAAGCAACTTCGCTGGAAAACCTAGCAATTGACCAGCTCCCAGCAGGTCTGACAGTCGTAGAAAAAGGAACACCAATCTTCCCGCGTCTCGATATGGAAGAAGAAATTGCCTATATTAAAGAACAAATGGAAGGCAACAAACCTGCACTTGAAAAAGAATGGAATCCAGAGGAAGTCGAGCTCAAACTCAACCGCAAGGAAATCAAATTTGACGACTTTGATAAGGTTGAAATCCGAGTTGCTGAAGTCAAAGAGGTTTCTAAAGTTGAAGGATCTGATAAGTTGCTTCAATTCCGCTTGGATGCTGGTGATGGTGAAGACCGTCAAATCCTCTCAGGAATTGCGAAATACTATCCAAACGAGCAAGAACTGGTCGGTAAGAAAGTCCAAATCGTTGCCAACCTCAAGCCACGTAAGATGATGAAAAAATATGTCAGCCAAGGAATGATTCTCTCAGCTGAACATGGCGACCAACTGACTCTTCTTACAGTGGATGAGAAAGTACCAAATGGAAGTTTGATTGGATAGAAGGATTGAAGTTTTAACTGATACTTGTCTTATCTATTGTGGAAATAAGAAAGACCGCGAAGGCGGTCTTTTATTCTTTCTTCCCAGATATAACCAGTTTTCTATATTAGGGGATATGGCTTTGATTAGGTCGGTTTTATCCTAGCATTTTACCAAGATGAAGAATTAAGGTATACTAGGTGTAAGATTTTTTATTGGAGGTATGAGTGATGATAAAAAAATGGGACAGAAAAACAGTCTTAACCTTACTATATAGTTTTGTCGCACTGGCTTTAGCGGTGACAGTTTGTTTTCTTCTTGTGTCTAAGTTTAGTCATAAGGAGCAGCCAAAACAAGCGAGTTCTTCTACATCAGTTTCGACATCTAAGTCTGACAGCTCAGAGCAAAAAGTTAGCATTTCAGGTGAATATGTAGCGAATACGGGTGATAAAGCTAAAATTGACGGTGGCAATAAGGAATGGAAGATTAATTACCAAACTCCTGATGGTGCTGTTTCAGCAGAATTTACGACAGAATGGAAATCAGAAGGAGAGACTTTAATAGCGACTGATAAGATGAGAAAGTCAGATGGCAATAGCGACTTTACCATTACTATCCGTATCTTCAAGTATAAGACTGCCAAGCAACCTCTCATAACGATTACCATGTCAGACGGCAATCCTGCCCATGAAATGGTTTTTGCTAATCAAAAAGATTTTTTTGAACCGAGCGATGAGAATGGTGAAGGAACACAGACTACAGAATAAATTGATTGAGAGATAGAATTACGAGAGAAGATTTAATTTGTGTTGGTGGAAAAGTGAATAACACTAAGCTCCTCTCACCTAATTCTCATTCTAGCAGTCAATTTCCTACCCTAAATGTTCGGTCTGGGAATACGGGATATCTAATTGCTCTATTAAAAATTGGATTTCCTAATCCTTACGGAGACCTTTCAGATTCAAGCAAAGCTAGATTGGCACTGGGGCAAAACATTGGAAATCTTCCTGCTGATCAGTATTATTATAGACAATAGAAGAGTCAGAGACGAGAAGGGTGAATAACTCTATTCTCGTTTTTTTAGTTAACAAAACAAAAAAATGTTTGAAATAAACAGAAATATGTGGATAAAATGAGAGAAATGAGTTATAATGAACAAAACCAAGCTAGAGAGGATGGAGTATGAGTAAGAATCAAAGACAAGATGAAATTCTTAAATTTGTGGATCGAGCTGGAACTGTAACGGTTGCGGAGATCATGGAGACCATGAAGGTTTCCGATATGACAGTTCGCCGTGATTTGATAGAGTTAGAAAACCAAGGAAAGCTTACGCGAGTATTTGGTGGGGCGAAGAGTAATAAGGTGCAACAATATCGAGAGCTACCGCATGAAGAAAAGCTTTTTAAAAATATTGAGGCCAAGCGAACTGTTGCCAAGAAAGCTGTCCAGCTTATCGAGGAGGGAGACACTATCTTTCTAGGTCCTGGAACATCGGTCGAAGTGCTAGCTGAGGAAATATCAAATCAACATCTGCGCGTGATTACGAATTGCTTGCCTATTTTTAACGATCTACTCAAGAAAAAATCAGATACCTTTAAAGTTTTTCTGTTAGGTGGAGAAATGCGTGATGCTACTCAAGCTTTTGTCGGTGAAATGACCAATGCTCTTATGGATCGTATGTATTTTAGTAAGATGTTTTTCAGTGGAAATGGCATCAAAGATGGTCAAATTATGACATCTTCCTTTGAGGAAGCTTATACTCAGAAGCTAGCCTTAGACCGTTCAAAAGAAAGCTATCTTCTTATCGATTCATCTAAAGTTGGCAAGGAGGATTTCACTGCTATCTGCTCCTTATCGGAGATAACAGCCTTAATCACGGATCAGACTTCAGAAGCTGTTCAGGGAGAGTTGGAAGTTTATACAAAAGTAATTTCCTAGTTTAATCTAATTAAATAAACAGTTAGTCAAAAGCCCTTTAAAGGGCTTTTTTGTTTATTTAAATCAATAGATAGAGTTTCTTTGAAAAAAACAAACAAATAATGTTGACAAAAAACGATGAATTTAGTATATTATTAATATATTAAAAGAAAGCGTTTTACTATAATTCTTTCTGATATATTAAACAAAGGAGAATGCTCATGGCAATTATTATAGGTGCAGATGCTGCTGGAAATAAGTTGAAAGATGTGGTTAAGGAGTTTCTCATTGGAGAAAACTTTGAAGTAGTCGATGTGACCAAAGAAGGTCAGGATTTCGTTGATGTGACATTGGCAGTTGCAGCTGAGGTGAATAAGCAAGAGGAAAATCTTGGTATTGTCGTTGATGCTTATGGGGCTGGTCCGTTCATGGTAGCGACTAAAATCAAAGGCATGGTTGCAGCAGAAGTATCAGATGAACGTTCAGCTTACATGACTCGTGGTCACAACAACTCTCGTATGATCACAATGGGAGCTGAAATTGTTGGAGAAGGCCTGGCTAAGAATATTGCCAAAGGTTTTGTCAATGGTAAATACGACGGCGGACGTCACCAAATCCGGGTCGACATGCTCAACAAAATGTGCTAAGAAAAGGAGAAGTCAAATGAAAATTGCAATTGGATGTGACCATATCGTTACCAATGAAAAAATGGCTGTTTCAGATTTTTTGAAATCAAAAGGCTATGAAGTCCTTGACTTTGGTACTTATGACCATACTCGTACTCACTACCCCATCTTTGGTAAAAAAGTAGGGGAAGCAGTTGTTAGCGGACAAGCTGATCTTGGGGTATGTATCTGTGGTACAGGTGTTGGTATCAATAACGCTGTTAACAAAGTTC
>NZ_KZ672785.1:0-757 GCF_001811085.1 Streptococcus sp. HMSC062B01 | reverse complement strand
ATACAATCGGGAAGACAGGATTCGAACCTGCGACACCTTGGTCCCAAACCAAGTACTCTACCAAGCTGAGCTACTTCCCGTCGTGATCGAATATCTCCTATCACTATATGCACCCTAGAGGAGTCGAACCTCTAACCGCCTGATTCGTAGTCAGGTACTCTATCCAGTTGAGCTAAGGGTGCTCATTAATATTTATGCCGAGGACCGGAATCGAACCGGTACGATCGTTTCCAATCGCAGGATTTTAAGTCCTGTGCGTCTGCCAGTTCCGCCACCCCGGCCTCTAAGCGAACGACGGGATTCGAACCCGCGACCCCCACCTTGGCAAGGTGGTGTTCTACCACTGAACTACGTTCGCATACGCCTCTTCTCTCTTAATGCCGGCTACATGACTTGAACACGCGACCCTCTGATTACAAATCAGATGCTCTACCAACTGAGCTAAGCCGGCCTATTTCTTATGCGGGTTAAGGGACTTGAACCCCCACGCCGTTAAGCGCCAGATCCTAAATCTGGTGCGTCTGCCAATTCCGCCAAACCCGCGCTTATGACCCGTACTGGGCTCGAACCAGTGACCCTTTGATTAAAAGTCAAATGCTCTACCAACTGAGCTAACGAGTCTTCTTTGAAATCTTCTCTCGATTCCAACGGTCCCGACGGGAATCGAACCCGCGATCTTCGCCGTGACAGGGCGACGTGATAACCGCTACACTACGGGACCTTTATGGGAGTTAACGGGATCGAACCGCTGACCCTC
>NZ_KZ672784.1:0-210 GCF_001811085.1 Streptococcus sp. HMSC062B01 | reverse complement strand
TAGTGAGTACGAGTATGGTCATAAGTACCAAAGTCAAGGACTTCATAGCCTTTTGATTTCAAAAAATCTGAAACAGCCATTTTTTCATTGGTAACGATATGGTCACATCCAATTGCAATTTTCATTTGACTTCTCCTTTTCTTAGCACATTTTGTTGAGCATGTCGACCCGGATTTGGTGACGTCCGCCGTCGTATTTACCATTGACAAA
>NZ_KZ672783.1:0-314 GCF_001811085.1 Streptococcus sp. HMSC062B01 | reverse complement strand
GGTGTTGGTATCAATAACGCTGTTAACAAAGTTCCAGGTGTCCGCTCTGCCTTGGTTCGTGATATGACAACAGCACTTTATGCTAAAGAAGAACTCAATGCCAACGTTATTGGTTTCGGTGGTAAGATCACTGGTGAATTGCTCATGTGTGATATCATTGAAGCTTTCATCAATGCTGAATACAAACCATCAGAAGAAAACAAAAAATTGATTGCTAAAATTGAGCACGTTGAAACTCACAATGCTCATCAAGCAGATGCAAACTTCTTTACAGAATTTCTTGAAAAATGGGATCGTGGAGAGTACCACGACTA
>NZ_KZ672782.1:233624-236909 GCF_001811085.1 Streptococcus sp. HMSC062B01 | reverse complement strand
AATCTAAACGGGGATTGAAATCCCTTAAGTGATAGGATAGATTTTTGAGCATTGCCTTACGTCCTTTGAACCTTTCATCTGCCATCAGACGCTCATATTGTTTTGATTCTTCTGGACTGAGCTGACTTCTATACTCTGCCATTGCACTTCTAAAGGCTACCAATTCATCCAGATACAGCTCTTTCATTCTTAAACGATGACCTATCTCGCTGACCTCTTCATAGGGTTGCCTGTCCAATTTCCGCTTTTGACTCTCTTGGCGACGAATCAAATCATGAATTCTGTTCCGAAACTTGGTCTTGAAGTAACGGTACAGGCGTGGATGATCTTCCAGTAGGTTGGGATGACTTTTTAATAATTCGTACAACACCAACATTCCTTCCTGCCTCCAATCTGCATACTCCCATAAGTGCAGATAATAATCTTTATAACAGCGCTTGACTATCCCTTCAACTTGTTTGTATACGTCCTCAAACTTCATTGACTAGTCCTTTCTTTTGGTTTTAGAGGATTTCTCCTCACCTATTAATCTATCAAAGATCCAGACTGTTGCGGACATTGGAGTGTATTTGTTAATTTAAAATTATTGTCATGTATCTATTGATTATACTTTATGCATTTTGTTGTCCTTTTAAAACATAAAAACAGGAAGAATCTTCTTCCTGTTTTTTATACTTAACTCCGGCAGTAGGACTCGAACCTACGACATCATGATTAACAGTCATGCGCTACTACCAACTGAGCTATGCCGGATAATATAGTCCGTACGGGATTCGAACCCGTGTTACCGCCGTGAAAAGGCGGTGTCTTAACCCCTTGACCAACGGACCATAAACACACAACATAGAACATTATATCAGTTCCTTTCGTTTTGTCAATACTTTTCTATTTATTTTTTTAATCATCTTTTATTGGTAATCTAGTAATTGAGTTATATGTATCAAATGAGTTTGATTTATGGCTAACTTCTCAAAAAAAGAATCCCAAAATGAGATTCTTTTTGATTTTATTCAGCTGATTTGTTTTCTTCCATTTTTGATTTAATTTCATCATATGAAAGAGCGTGTGACTCTTTATCTTCATCCAATTGATCTTCAGATATTTTCCCGGTTTCATAAATAGATTTAATTTGATTACTATCCAACGTTTCATATTTCAGAAGCGCTTCAGCTATCAATTTATGAGTTTCACGATTTGATTGAATGATTTCTGCTGCTTTGTTACGTGCTTCATTTAAGAGGTCGCGTACTTCAGCATCAATTTCATAGGCAGTCTGCTCAGAGATAGATTTTGGTGGATTATAAGCACCTGGAATCATAGCATGATTTCCTTCATATTGTACGGGACCAAGTTTGTCACTCATACCATATTCTGTAACCATGCTTCGAGCCATTTGTGTTGCCTGTTCGAAGTCATTAGAAGCCCCTGTTGTTTGAACATTAAAGATGATTTCTTCTGCAACTCGTCCACCCATGAGACCTGCTAATTGCTCTTTCATATCCTCTTTAGATAGAAGCATTTGATCTTCCTTAGGTAAGGCAATCATGTATCCTCCCGCACGACCACGAGGTACGATGGTTACCTTATGCACAACACGAGCATTTGAAAGAACCAAACCAACAATTGTATGACCCGCTTCATGATACGCAACAATTTGGCGGTCACGTTCTGAAACTGTCTTATCTTTTTTAGACGGTCCGGCGATAACTCTATCTTCAGCTTCATCGATATCAGAAGCGTCGATTACTTTCTTATTGCGGCGAGCTGCTACCAAGGCTGCTTCATTTAGGACATTCTCAAGATCTGCACCAACAAATCCTGGGGTCTGCTGAGCAACTAATTTCAAATCAACATCTGTAGCCAAAGGTTTGTTTTTAGCATGAACACGTAAGATAGCTTCACGACCTTTGACATCTGGACGACCGACTAAAACTTTTCTGTCAAAACGTCCAGGACGAAGAAGTGCAGGATCCAGCACATCTGAACGGTTTGTTGCGGCGATAACGATAATGCCTTCATTTCCTTCAAAACCATCCATTTCAATAAGGAGTTGGTTTAAAGTTTGTTCTCTCTCATCATTACCACCGCCAAGACCAACACCACGCTGACGACCGACTGCATCAATTTCATCAATGAAGATGATTGCTGGAGCTGCTTTTTTAGCATCTTCAAATAATGAGCGAACACGACTAGCACCAACACCAACAAACATTTCGACAAAATCTGAACCAGAAATACTGAAGAAAGGAACGCCAGCTTCTCCTGCAACTGCTTTAGCAAGAAGAGTTTTACCTGTTCCTGGAGGTCCTTCAAGTAGAACACCAGCAGGGATACGCGCTCCAAGCTTAGTATAACGTTTAGGATCTTTAAGAAATTCAACTACTTCAACCAATTCTTGCTTTTCTTCTTCAGCACCAGCAACATCAGAAAAACGTACCTTGATTGATTCTTTGCTAGCAGCACGCGCTTTGTTGCGGCCAAAATTCATCGCACCACGGGCTCCACCGCCACCACTTTGATTCATCATTGAAAAGAAGAAGAATCCGACAATAACAAGTGGAAAGACAGAAATTAAAATATTAAGCCACATTCCACTTGAGCTTTCACGCTTGATGCTAATCTCTGTCTTGTTTTTAGCTGCTAAATTTTGTAACTCAGAAATAGTTGAATCCGCCGGCAATATGATGCTGGTGAATTTTTTAACTGATAATGAAGGGGATGGGAAAAATTGAATGCCTGTTGTATCTTTCACTTCCTTAGATTTTTTATACGTTCCGGAAATCTCAACAACACTTCCATTTGGCTGGTAACTAATATCTTTTACGTTACCTTTTTCAATTTCTTTAACTAATTCTGAGTAATTAATCTGCTGACTGCGGTTGACAGAATTTCCAGCCATCAAATACTGAAAACCTGTTACCAAGGCAATCACAACTAAAATGTAGAGAAGTGGATTTTTTACTAATCCATTATTTTGCTTATTTTTCATTTATATATAGTAAACCTTTTATTTTGTATATACTTCTTCCTTCAAGATACCTACATAAGGTAAATTGCGATAGTTTTCAACATAGTCCAACCCATATCCAACTACAAATTCATTTGGAATTGTGAAGCAAGTGTAATCTGCCTCTATTTCAACAAGGCGTCCTTCTGGCTTATCCAAGAGTGTAGCAATTTTAACTGACGCCGCATTTCTATCTTTGAACATTTCACAAAGGCTTTTTAAAGTCTTTCCAGTATCAATGATATCTTCAATAAAAAGGATATGGCGACCAGCGACAT
>NZ_KZ672782.1:137830-233524 GCF_001811085.1 Streptococcus sp. HMSC062B01 | reverse complement strand
AGGATATGGCGACCAGCGACATCTTGGTCAACATCTTTTTTAATGTTAATTACACCACTGCTAGAAGTTCCACCATGGTAGCTAGATACAATCATGAAATCCAATTCAATATGAGTATCAATATGCTTGATCAACTCAGCCATAAAAGGAACCGAACCTTTTAAAACACCAACTAGAATAGGATTCTTCCCATGATAATCTTCTGTTAATTGAGCACCTAGTTTTTTAGCAGCAGCAACTATCTCATCGTGCGAAATCAGTACTTTTTTAATGTCTTTTTCTAACATAATCTTACCTATCTATTTTTTTAATATAAAGAACATCTTTCATTATATCACGTTTCGAGTTCTTACTCAAATCACTTGTTACGATTCCAGCAATCCCTAAAATTTCATTAAATTGTTCCACAATGACAGCTTCATCTCTTTCTTTAAGAGAGTATTTTTCATCTATAAAATAGCGAGCTAGTTTTTTATGGTGACCATTTAATAAAATTCTATCTCCAGACTGTCGGTGACGGAGCACAATAGAAGTTTTACGTGAAACAGGAATCATCTGAACCTCTCCACCAATTAATTCTTTCCCAAAAGAGAAACAATAACCACCTAGTTCAATAATATCTTCAAATTGTAGCAAAATAGCTCCCTTTTTTGAATCAGACTTAGGACCGATTTTCTTAATTTTAAAGGTTTGATAGTCTTGGATGAGCTCATATTGATTTTTAAGATAATGGTGATAGTTGGTTTTAGTATTTACAATATGTAAAATATCATCAAACTGTGCTTTACTTAGTTGTAAATCAGGAAATTTTTCAAGATATTCCTGCAATAAAAAAACTTGAACTTCTCTTTTTTGCTTCCTAAACGTCTGTAAATCCGTCAGATTTAAGTCTTTTGTTAAGCCGGAAAGAGCTTTTTGTAATTGAGCAATTTCTAAACCTAAACCTATAATAGCTTGTTTGATTCTGGGGTTTTCTGTTTCTAAAAGCGGGAAATATTGGTTTCTTACACGATTTCTAAAATAAGTATTTTCAAAATTTGAGGCATCTTCAAAATGAAAAACCGTCGGAAAATCAGTTTTAGAAAATTCCAACAAGGGTCTAATTAACTCGCCACCACCAAAAGGCTGCCTATCTTTCATACCAGACAAATAACGTAAGCGACTTCCACGTAGAATCCGCATAAAAATCGTTTCTGCTTGATCGTCTGCATGATGGGCTGTCACCAAGGCAGTACAATCTTCTTCTTGCATGACTTTTTTGAAAAAATTATAACGAAAATCTCTAGCTGATTTTTCTGAAAAAACTCCAGAAAAACTTGATGTAAGAATCTTTACACCAAGTTTTTGAGCAATTTCTTTTAATTGTTTTTCTTCTTGATCAGCTTCAATTCGTTGTTTATGGTTGATATGAGCCAAGATAAGTTCTATATCCAACTCTTTTTGATACTTATATAAAAGGTTCAATAAGGTCATAGAATCAAGGCCACCAGAAATGGCCAACAAAACTCTTTGATGCTCAATAAAATAAGCTTTTTCTTTACACTGTTTCAAAAATTGCTGCTCAATCATTTCAGCACCTCATAGACATCATTGGCTATTTTTGAAATAGTGTCATAGTTTGAATGATTAGTGAAAACCGATATGATAAAAGGTGATTCACTGTAAACAATGGCAACGTCATGTTTGAAATCATAAGCGTCACCAATCTTATGAGCAACCTTCACTGGAATATCCTTAGAAATCCTCTGATTATCAAAGTTGGTCTGCGAAAGAGTGTCAATAATAGAACCATTTTGATAATAAATAGCTTCCATTACATTTCCTGCCATTTTAGCAGAGGCATTTCTTTCTTCCACATCCCATTTTCTACCTGCAATGTTTTCAATAGTGGAACGGTAGGTCGAGCTTGATTTATCTGTAACATAGTAACCTAAAATATTGGTTGCGGCGTTATCAGATTCTTTGGCAATATGATTAATGAGATCCTGTACACTGTATTCTTTATTATCCGCTTCTTTGGGTAAACTCCCACTTCCTTCCGTATCATAAGCTCCAGAATAATCATTAACATCCTGAATATATTTTAGTCCTTGTGCAAGTGTAAATTTCCCTTTATTTAATTCTTCTTGAGCATAATAAAGAATTGGCAATTTAGTTACACTGGCAGAATACATCTCTGTATCTTGATTAATTCCTGCCGTTTTTCCTGTATTCAACTGTTTGACATAAATAGAAAAGTCCGCCTGATTATATCGACTAGTTAAGATTTCTTGAACTTTTTCGATGCGATTATCTGTATCTGAAAGATAATCCGCTCTTACCCAACCACTATTTTCAATTTTTGCATATTGGGCTGTTGGTGTTGTAGCTAGTTGAGTGATTTTTACAGAAGTATAGGCTGATTTATTACTATTAATTTTTTTGACACCATTTACATAAGCTTTTTCATAAACTGTAAAACCTGGTTTCAGCCACACTGTTTGATTTGTATCTTCCAAAGCCAAGACAGTATCATCATAAATAGAACGTTTATCAGCAACTACAAACTGACCATTGGATAACTTAAAGAGAGGTAACCCTTGAGAATTGACTACTAATTCAGTCAACTTGAAAGGCTGATTTGGAGATAGCTTCCCAGAAATCTTATCTAGTTCTGCAGAAGAAAAAGTTAAAACTTCTTCATAAACATTTGGATTGGTAGGAAGTGTTTGATAATAATTGCTGTAGCTTGTATTGGTCAATTCATACTGTTGACTTGTTGTCAATGGAATATCTTTTTCTGTGCTAATGACTATATTACTGCAAAAGAAAGCCGGTAACAACAATAAAGCTAAGTATTTCCTCATCAATCCTTCCTTTCTGTATTTTTTTCTTCTCTCAATTCTTGATTCTTTTGTGAAAGCTCTTCTAATTTTTCCTCTGAGAAAGTTAAAAATTTCTCCACTGTTTTAACAATATTATCCATGATTACTGTGGTAACAAATCTGGTATATTATAGATTGTCTCTCCTTCTTTAGCATAGAAATATTTTGCTCGAGCGTATTTAGCGGCATAGTCATCATCCTTTAAACGCTTAGATAAGTTTTCCTGATATTCTTTTTCCCTACTCAACTCATCATATTTTTCTTCTAACTCAACAAGCTTTTGCCGGCGTTCTAAAAGGGTTTGATAGGATTGTACTAAATTATAAGTTGGTAAAATGAACAAAAGCATAACTAAAATTAAAACCCAGCCCATAAAACGATTTTTTTTGCGACGTTCTTCTTCTAAGTAGCGTCGACGCTGATTTTCATCCTGAATGTACTGATTATTTAATTGAACAATATTTTTAGACATCTTCTTCTACCCTTGTTTCACTAACAATTTCATACATACTTGCTGCATCTTCTTTTTTGGTACTATCTTTCATTTCTAATACTTTCACAGTAAGTAGTTTATTACCAAAACGAATCTCAACAATATCATCTGTTTTTAAGTCTGTTGAACTCTTGGCTAGAATTCCATTTACTTTTATTCGCCCTTTGTCAGCAACTTCTTTTGCAACAGTTCGCCTCTTAATAATTCTTGATACTTTTAAATACTTGTCTAATCTCATATTCCTTACCTCAATTCTCTTAATATTCTATCATGTTTTAAAGAAAATGAAAAAACAAAATCCCCTCAATCCTCTTTTCTTTGTTTTATCTCCACTAACTTTTGACCAAACTGAATTAAATTTTCTAAGATTTCATAATCCTTTTTCTGACGAACATCAAAAATAACTTCAATTAGTTTGTCGCTTTCTCCTATACGAGCTTTTAAAGTTGTTGCAGCCAAAGCTTCAAAATAATCCTGGGTCAAGAATATTTGCTGTGACATCTTTTCAAATCTAACAACTACGGTCTGCTGTCTGCGTTCTACTAAAGAAACAAAGGATTTATCCAAATATGATTTCAACAGACCAATTTCTAATAAATAGGCGACAACATCTGGATACTCTCCAAAACGATCTATCAATTCTTCCTGTAAATCTTCATAATTTACACTGTTGTCAATTTCACGAATACGTTTGTAAATCTCAATTTTTTGACGTTCATCTGATATATAGTCACTTGGTAAATAGGCATCAATTTGGAGATTAATTTCTGCATTACTTTTTTGTCTTTTTTGCTCCTTACCTTGTTTCTTGGCAATTGCCTCTTCTAAAAGTTGAGAATACATTTCAAACCCTACTGAATCAATAAATCCTGATTGAGAAGCTCCAAGAATGTTTCCTGCTCCTCTAATTGATAAATCTCGCATTGCAATTTTAAATCCTGAACCTAGCTCTGTAAAACCTTTAATTGCTTCTAAACGTTTTTCAGCCACCTCAGTCAAAGTTTTATCTGGACGATACATAAAATAAGCATAGGCGATACGATTACTCCGACCTACTCGTCCCCTAAGTTGATACAAGGTTGACAGACCCATATGATCAGCATTTTCTATAAATAAAGTATTTGCATTTGGAATATCAACCCCTGTTTCAATAATGGTAGTTGTAACCAAGACATCATATTCTCCATTTATAAAGTCAATTAGAGTATTCTCCAATCTAATTTCACTCATTTGACCATGAACAAAACCAATGCTTGCTTCTGGGACTAACTCTTTTAATTCAGCTACTTTTTGCTCAATTGTGTCAACTTTATTGTAAAGATAGTAAACTTGTCCTCCACGATCTATTTCTCTTACAATTGCATCTCGAATAATAGTTGGATTAGTTTCTAAAACATAAGTTTGAACTGGATAACGATTGGTCGGAGGAGTTTCAATGACTGATAAGTCTCGAATACCTAACATTGACATGTGTAAGGTACGAGGAATAGGAGTAGCAGTTAAAGTTAAGACATCAACTTTTGTTTTTAATTCTTTTAGTTTCTCCTTATGCTTAACTCCAAAACGCTGTTCCTCATCAATAACTATCAGACCTAAATCTGCAAATTCAACATCCTGTGATAAGAGCCTGTGAGTCCCAATAATGATATCCACTTGACCTTTTTTCAAACCTTCTAAAGTCTCATTCTGCTCTGCCTTTGTCCTAAAGCGACTTAGAACATCAACATTAACAGCAAAGTCATTAAAACGTTCTTTAAAATTTGTATAATGTTGCTGAGCAAGTACAGTTGTTGGTACCAAAATTGCAACCTGCTTATGATCATTAACAGCTTTAAAAGCCGCCCGCATTGCTACTTCAGTTTTACCAAAACCAACATCTCCTACCAATAGGCGATCCATTGGTTGCTTGCTTTCCATGTCCTTTTTTATTTCTTGAATACTTCGTAATTGATCCTCTGTTTCAACATAAGGAAAATCATTATCAAATTCAATCTGATTTTCGTCATCACTAGAAAAGGAAAAACCTTCTAGCTGGCTCCTCTCGGCATACAATTTAATTAAATCATCTGCAATATCTTCCACTTGATGCTGAACTTTTTGTTTTGTCTTTTGAAAACGACCATCATTTAACTTATTGACTTTTGGTGTCTTTCCGTCACTTGCTACATATTTTGATAAGAGTTGGATTTGGTCAACTGGAATCGATACTCGATCAGCATTTTGGTATTGAATGGTTACGTAATCTCGATGAATACCAGAAATTTCAATGGTTTCAATTCCTAGATATCGCCCAATACCATGTATGTTATGGACAACATAATCTCCTTTTTCTAACTCATTATAATCCTTTAATCGCTCTGCATTAGATATATTTTGCCGTCTTACACGTCTTTTAACTTTCTTTTGGAAAATTTCATATTCTGTAATTAATACAAGCTTTTGATCAACAAAATTAAATCCCTGGTTTAAATTTCCTTGTATAAGTTGCACTGAATTTTTATGGATTTCTTTATCATTTATATACTCTACTTGAATATCGTATTCTTGTAAAGTTTTATGTAAAGATTGTAAAGAAGATAATGAAGATGCTTGCAGGATTACTGTAGAACCTGCCTTTTTATAGCGGTCAATTTCATCTTTCAATAAAAGAAATTGACTAAAAAATTCCTGCATAGGGTATTGATTAAATTGATAAAGAAAATCAAATTTTAAGTTACCTAAGCCTTTGTGAAAATTTGAAAGAAAAGTAGAAGGTTTGTAATTTCTAAAATCTGGATAAGCATTAACAAAATATTTCTGATTTGAAACAGCTTTACTAGATTGTAAACCTTCTGTCAAAATAGTTGCAGCTTCCATTTCAAATTGTGCATTTCGCTCCATGATTTTTTGAAAATCATCAAAGAAAATAGGAGTATGTTTTGGAAGATAATCTAGAATAGTCCATTCTTTCTCATAAAAATAGGATAAAAATTTTCGAGAATCTGGATGAAGTTGACGTTTTTTAACATCCTGTAAGATCTCTTCAAGATAAGATTTTAGATGGTTATCTTGACTTGCTTTTACTGCCTCTTCTATTTTTTTCTGAGCTCTTAGATAATCTTCATCCGATAACAATATATCGTTTGCAGGATGAATTAAAACTTGATTTAAATTTTCAATAGAAGTTTGGCTTTCTGAATCAAAAATACGTATTCCATCAATCTCATCTCCGAAAAATTCTAAGCGGTAAGGAGAAATACTATCTTTATCAAAAATATCTAGGATATCACCTCTTAAACTGAACTCACCCTGATTAAAAACTTGTGATTCTTTTCTATAACCAATCTTAATCAAAAAGTTTACAAGGGTATCAAGGTTATATTCTTGACCAACTTTTAGTTCTATAATTGAAGATTTTAATTCATTTGGATTTGGCAAAAAAAGGCGACTAGCTGAAAGATTTGTGACTAGAATACCTGACTCATTGTCATCTAATAAAAAATTTAATGCTCCAATCCGAGTATATATTTTCTCTTGAGACGAGAAGATAAATTCAGCCATAGGTGCATCGTCAGCTAAAAAATTATATACTTTTTCCTCACCTAACAAAGAAATCAAGTCACTAGATAACTTTTCTGCTTCACTATAACCTGATGTCATAACGAGAATTTTTTGATGTTCATCAAGAGCAGAGGCTATTGCAAGTGCCTTAGTGGAACCAGACAACCCCATTAGTAACTGTCTAGTCTTTTGATTTAGATTTTTTTTCCAATCTAAAATTTGCTGGTTTTGACAAAATAAATCAATCAAGTTCATTTTATTATCCATTATACTTCTGCATTGCTTGTTCAAAATTGCCTGATTGTAAATAATAATTTACAGCATTGTCAACCTTATCAAGAGTGTTCAAAATAGTTATATAATCATCTCTATCGAATTTTCCTAAAACATGATGAACCACTGTCATACCTTCTTTGGGACGACCAATACCTATTTTAACTCGTTTAAAATCTTGAGTACCTATATGTTTAATAATTGATTTAATCCCATTATGGCCGCCTGCTGAACCTTTTGCACGTAAACGAATCTTACCAACTTCCATATCTAAATCATCATATATTACAAGTAAATCTTCAACTTCTAAACCGTAATATGTTAACAAAGCATGAACTGCTTTTCCACTTTCATTCATAAAAGTTGTTGGTTTGATAAAATATACCTTTTCACCATTTAAGAATGTTGAAGCAATTTCTGATTGAAAAATTTTATCGGCTGTAAACTTTAAATTTAAATCTTTACACAACTTGTCAACTAACATAAATCCAACATTGTGTTTTGTTTCAACATATTTATCTCCTGGATTTCCTAATCCAACAATTAATTTTGTCATTATTATCCTTTCAAAGCTTAAAAGGGTTGGAAAAATTTTTCCAACCTATTCTTTATTCCATTTATACTTTCTTTTACACATTAAATCGGAATTCCATAATATCGCCATCTTGAACGATATATTCTTTTCCTTCTTCACGCAAACGTCCAGCTTCTTTCACTGCTTTTTCACTTCCATAATGCAATAAGTCATCGTAAGACATGGTTACCGCTCGGATGAAACCTTTCTCAAAATCTGAGTGGATGATACCTGCTGCTTGAGGTGCTTTCATTCCACGTTTGAAGGTCCAAGCACGAACTTCTTTTTCACCAGCTGTAAAGTATGTTCCAAGTCCCAACAGGTGGTAAGCTGCTCTGGTCAGTTTATCCACACCTGATTCAGTCAAGCCAATAGCTTCTAAAAATTCTGATTTATCTTCATCATCCAATTCAGAAATTTCCTCTTCAGCACGCGCTGAAATGACTACAACTTCTGCATTTTCTGTAGCTGCGAATTCGCGAATTTGCTTTACATAGTAAATATTATCTGGATCAGCCACCTCATCTTCACTAACATTGGCCACATAAAGCACAGGTTTAGTCGTTAAGAGAAAGAGCCCTTTAACAATCTTCTGTTCTTCTTCTGTAAACTCAATTGTCCGAGCTGAGATACCATCTTCGAGAACTGGCTTAATTTTCTGTAATACATTAAATTCCGCCACAGAATCCTTATCTTTTTGAGTTCTTGCCATCTTCTCTACACGCACATAACGTTTGTTGATACTTTCTAAGTCTGCTAAAATCAATTCTAAATTGATTGTTTCAATATCTGCCATTGGATCAACAAAATCAGACTCGCGACCCTGTTCCCTCATGACATTTTCATCATCAAAAGCACGTACAACGTGGACGATAGCATCTACTTCGCGGATATTGGCCAAGAATTTATTCCCTAGTCCTTCTCCTTTTGAAGCACCTTTCACAATTCCAGCAATATCTGTAAATTCGAAGGTTGTTGGAACTTTTTTCTGTGGTTTGATGAGCTCTGTTAATTTATCAAGACGTGCATCCGGAACTTCCACTCTTCCAACATTAGGGTCAATTGTTGCAAAAGGATAGTTTGCTGCTTCTGCCCCCGCTTTTGTAATTGCATTAAATAAAGTTGATTTGCCGACATTAGGTAATCCGACAATTCCTGCTGTTAAAGCCATTTAGCTCTTCCTTTCATCTTTTCAATTCAAATTATTATACCATAAAACAGACTAAGTCTGTAGAGGAAAATATAAACAAAAAAACACTCAATTAATTGAGTGTTAGCGACTCCGGCAGTAGGACTCGAACCTACGACATCATGATTAACAGTCATGCGCTACTACCAACTGAGCTATGCCGGATAATATAGTCCGTACGGGATTCGAACCCGTGTTACCGCCGTGAAAAGGCGGTGTCTTAACCCCTTGACCAACGGACCATATATGTCTTGCAAGAAGACATATTTTATTATACCAGTTTATCTCGCTTTGTCAACAGTTTTATTTTTTATTTTCTTCTTTTTTACTTTTGGCTTTCAGTATTTCTTTCAAGTATCTGACACGTAATCGAGAAATTGGTGAACGATGACCATCATAATACAAAACATCTTTTGTCTTTTTGTCGTATCCACTAATGTTGCTAATATTAGATAGGTATGACTTATGTGGTGAGAAAAAATATCCAAGTTCTTTATCTTGTTCTTGAATTTCTGCTATAGTCCCATAAAATTCCTTAAAGAAATTTTTTCCAACAATTCTTAATTTATAAGGACTTCCTGTAGTCTCAATATATAGAATATCCCTAAAAGGAATTCGAATTTCGTTTCCTCTAAAACTATACTCAAAAAAGTCAACAATATCTGTATTTTCAATTAAATTATTTCGTGTATAAACGATACAATCTTTAACTCTTTTCTTAAAAGAATTATCATTTATGTCTTTATCTATAAAATCTAACGCTGATACTTTATACTTAAAAGTTAAAGTCGCAAATTCTGAATGACTCGTGACAAAAACAATGATAGCATAGGGATTATGTTGGCGTATAAATTGCGCCATTTCTAGACCTTTTTGTTCTTCTCCTTTGATATCTATATCTAAGAAATAGAGTTGATTTACCTCGTCTGACTCAACATATTCTTTAAATTCATGAATTTTTCCTGTTACTTTTGCTTTAATTTCAAGATTAAGTTCGCGAGAAATTTCTTCGAAGACATTTTCAATTCTCACTTGATGTTCAATAGTATCTTCTAGCACTAATACTTTCATATTTTTTCCTTTCTTTTAAATCTTACAACTTGTATAAAATAATTTGTTTCTATATCTGTTTCCAGAATAACTTCATCATATTTGTCAATAATTTCTTTGACATTATTTAAACCTAATCCTCGATTTTCTCCTTTTGTCGAGAAGCCTACTTCATAAATTTCTTCTAAATTAATGTAACGGCTTTGACGAGAATTCTGAATTACAAAAACAATTTCTTTATCTAGCTTTACTAAAGACACGTTCATTGTTTTTGAGGGACTTTCAGCTGCCCCTTCAACCGCATTATTGAGCAATACACTAGCTACTCGAACTAAATCTAAAAGTTTCATAGGTAATGTCTCAATAACATCCTTCATTTCAAATACGATCTCTACTCCACACTCTCGAGCCTTAAATATAGTTTGAATTAACACACTTCTCAAGGCAGTGTCTTGAACATTATTTAACTCAAAAAAAGTATAGTCATCTGATCGAAGGGAAATATTAGCTTGACTTAAAACATTATGAAAGATTCGCTCTACTTCTTTCATATCACCTGAGTTAATTCCGGTTTGCAAACTTGTTAACATACCAGCATAATCGTGACGAAAACCTCGAATTTCGTTATAAAGACCTACAATTTCATCTGTATAAAGTTGTAGTTGTCTTTGTTCTTCCTTTTTTTGCTGAATTTCTTTAGCTTTTTCATATTGTTCACGAGCAGACTTCAGATAAAATAAGGTCGACAAAAACATAATAAATCCTATAGTTGCAATCATACTAGCAAAGCTATTAAGATGTGCATTTTCGCTGAACCAATGAGAAATATTTAATAAGATATGAATCGTTACATAAATTTTAATTACATTCATTATTTCTTTTTCAAAATCAAAATTTTTAAAATAACTAAATTCAAACTCAAAAAATTCAAAAGATTTCAAAACAAAAAATAATGCTAAGATATTTACTATAGTATAGTAAGAACCCCAGTATTGATTAACAAAATCATCTCCTGTCACTGAAGATATAATAACTGAGAAAAAAGTTTCAGAAGATGATACAGAAAGATATATAAGTAGGGATAAAAAGATAGATACATATCCTTTATATAATCCTTTTTTAGAAAAATATAAATGTAAGATTAGTGGTTGGAAAAATATAAGTAAGTAATGTAAGAAAGTACTTAATACATCTCCATATTCGGGTAATAAATTATAAAACTGTGCTAATATCAAACTACTAAAACTTATTGTTAAGTACAGAAATATGATAGAAATATTTAATTTTTTTATATCACATATTTTTTTGTATACAGTAACAAAAGAAATTGTTTGAACTAGTAAAGAGAAAATAGCAAATATTTTTTCAAAATTCATCATTCTAACTTCTTTTTAATTTCTAAAAATTTTACGGAACCAACTTGGAACAAATGATCTCTGACTGGCATAAACACCTTTTTGAGATCCCCCAATGACTGTTTGAAGTTTATTATCTGTCAAAATTTCAAATTGTTGTAACTCTTTTGGCAATAAATTTTGTTTGTTTTTCTTTTTCATAAAAATATCTCCTAATAATTTTTTGTAAAGTTAACTTACAAGATTATTATACAGGGAGATTTCCCAAATATAGAAAATCAGCTTCATATGCAAGTAAATATAACTGAAATGTCATTTTTAAAAATTTTATTAAAAAAAGAGTGCGCTTGAGCGCACCCTCAATCTTATCTGATCCCAGCAAGATTCGAACTTGCGACCGTTCGCTTAGAAGGCGAATGCTCTATCCAGCTGAGCTATGGGACCATACTTTATTATTGTAACAAAAAGACCGTATAGCGTCAAGATTCATTTATGATAAGGACTTCCTTGCTGAATCATAAAAGCACGATAAATTTGCTCCATTAAAACTAAACGCATTAATTGATGAGGTAGGGTTAATTGACCAAAACTCATCAAAAGATTTGCTCTTTCTTTTACTTTAGGAGATAAGCCTAAGCTACCACCAATAATAAAAGTGATATCTGAAAAACCTCGAACTGAAGCATCTTCAATAACTTTACTAAATTTTTCAGAAGGAAATTGCTGACCTTCAATAGCTAAAACAATAACAAATTCACGATCTAATACTTTAGATAAAATTCGTTCCCCTTCTTTCGACAGAATTTGTTGGTTCTCTAATGGACTTGCTTTATCTGGTGTTTTTTCATCAGCTAATTCAATTATCTCTACTTTCGTAAAACGACTGAGTCGTTTTGAGTATTCTGCAATCCCTTCTTTAAGGTATTTCTCTTTTAGTTTTCCAACTGTTACAAGCTTTATTTTCATAATTTCATTTTATCATATTCACACTTTATTCACACCATTTCAATGAGAAATTTTTACCTCATCTATAGATTTTCTAATAAAAATTAACGTTTTTTCTAAGTTTTCCACAAACTGTGGAAAAGTGATTATTTTTAAGATATAATTAAGTTATCGGTTCTATACTTACAGCAATTTGAAATATTAGGAGGAAGATATGAAAAACTCTTCAAATTTCTTCAAAAAAACATTGCAAATTTTCATTGTTTTGTTAGTTGGTTTTATAGGTGGTGTTGCTGGAACATGGGGATTTTCTTATTTTTCAACACCTCATTCAGCCACAAATAATAATCAGAAAACAGCGACTACAGTAACAACATCCTATAAAAATAGTAATTCTACAACAAAGGCTGTTGATAAAGTAAAAGATGCTGTTGTCTCTGTCATTACATATTCTGAATCTAATTCGGATACTATTTTTGACAACAATAATTCAGGAAATGAAAATGATCAGGTAGCTAGCGAAGGATCTGGTGTTATCTATAGAAAAGATAAAGACTATGCTTACTTAGTTACCAATACACACGTTATCAATGGTGCAAAAAAAGTTGATATCCGTCTTGCTGATGGGAATAAGGTTCCTGGTGAAATAGTCGGGACTGATACATATTCTGATATTTCTGTAGTCAGAATTCCTGCCGATAAGGTTAAAAATGTAGCAGAATTTGGAGATTCTAGTAAATTAACCGTTGGAGAAACTGCCATTGCAATCGGAAGTCCTCTTGGTTCTGATTATGCTAATACAGTAACTCAGGGAATTGTTTCTAGTCTAAGCCGTAATGTTTCTTCACGATCAGAAGATGGTCAGACAATTGCTACCCAAGCTATTCAAACTGATGCAGCAATTAATCCAGGTAACTCTGGTGGTCCTCTTGTAAACATTCAAGGTCAAGTTATTGGTATTACCTCTAGTAAAATTGCTAACACCAATAATGGTAGTACTTCTGTTGAAGGTATGGGATTTGCAATCCCATCCAATGATGTTGTAAATATCATTGAACAATTAGAAAAGAATGGTAAAGTCATTCGACCAGCTCTAGGAATTCAAATGGTCAACTTAAGTAGTTTGTCTTCTTCAAGCTCTGATCGATTAAAACTTCCAGACAATGTTAAAAATGGTGTCGTTGTTCGTTCCACACAAACTGGAATGCCTGCTGATGGTAAGTTACAAAAATATGATGTGATTACAAAAATTGATGATACAGAAATATCATCTGCTAGCGATATCCAATCAGCTCTTTATAAACATTCAATTAACGAAGAAATTAAAGTTACTTATTATCGTGATGGAAAAGAGCAAACAACAACTATTAAACTAACTAAATCAACTGATGATTTAAGTTCTGAATAAATACCATTTACAAGACTGTCAACACACCTTTACTCTTTCGTAAAGGTGTGTTATGCTATATACAAATGGAAAATTATCAATATATTTTAATTAAAGATATTCACACCAACCCCTATCAACCAAGAAAAGATTTTTCAATAGAGAAATTAAACGAGTTAGCAAATTCTATTAAAGAAAACGGATTAATTCAGCCTATTATCGTCAGGAAATCATCTATCATTGGATACGAACTTTTAGCTGGGGAAAGAAGATTTAGGGCAGCTAAAATAGCAGGCTTAACTGAAATTCCTGCCTTAGTCAAATCACTAAGCGATGATGAAATGATGAAGCAGGCTATTATTGAAAATCTTCAAAGAGAGGATCTCAATCCAATAGAAGAAGCTGAATCTTATCAGAATCTTATTTACAAGGGATTAACGCATGATGAAATCGCTCAAATTATGGGGAAATCGAGACCTTATATTACTAATCTTGTTCGCTTGCTACAGCTACCTGATTTTGTCTTAAAAGCAGTAAAAGAGGGGCATATTTCTCAAGCTCATGCTCGGTTACTAATAAAACTTAAGGAAAAAGAACAGAGAAAATGGCTTGAAAATATTATTTCTTCAGATATTTCTGTTAGAAAATTAGAGAAATTATTACAAACTTCTACTACTAAGCCTAAATCTGAAAATGTCCAAAAAATTTTTATCGAAGAAGAAGAAGAAAATCTAAAGAAATTATTGGGAGTTGATGTAAAGATTAGTCTCTCTAAGAAACAAACTGGCAAAATCTCAATTTCTTTTTCTAATCAGGAAGAATATGAAAGAATTATTAACAGTCTTAAATAGTACTGTTATTTTTCTTTTATCATTTCACAAGCATTTCCACAAAATATAGTATCCAGAAAACTTTATATAGCAAGAAAAATCTTAACTTTCCACAACTTGTGGAAAACTTTAATAAACATTGTGGATTTCTATTCACAGTTGTGGAAAACTTTTTAAGTTTATGTTAAAATATTGAAGAATATTATAAGTAGAAGGGAGAAATAATGGTTCAGGAACAAGAATTTTGGGCGCGTGTATTAGAGTTAGCTCACACTCAGCTAAAAAAAACAACCTTTGACTTTTTTGTAGCAGAAGCCAAATTGATTAAAATTGAAAATAATCAGGCGACAATTCACTTAGATAGTCCTGTTAAAAAGCTTTTCTGGGAGCAAAATCTAGCAGATATTATCCTAACGGCTGGTTTCGAAATCTACAATGATCAAATTACTGCCTTATACGTATTTGAAACAGAAGACAGAGTTAAACAAGAACCAGTTTATTTAACTTCACAGCAGCCCGATTTAACTGAAAAGAAAAAATCTCCTCCACTAGCTACTGGCTTAAAAGCAAAATATACTTTTGAAAACTTCGTACAAGGAGATGGAAATCAGTGGGCAAAAGCAGCGGCCCTAGCTGTCGCAGATAATCTGGGAGGTATCTATAATCCCTTATTCATTTATGGTGGACCAGGTTTAGGAAAAACACATTTATTAAATGCTATTGGAAACGAAGTATTAGAAAATACACCTGATGCTCGGATAAAGTATGTTCCTGCTGAGACCTTTATTAATGATTTTCTGGAACATCTTCGTTTAGGAGAAATGGATAGTTTTAAGAAAATCTATCGCAGTCTTGATTTATTATTAATCGATGATATTCAAGCACTTAGTAAAAAAGTATCTACTCAAGAAGAATTCTTTAACACTTTTAATGCCTTGCATGGAGAAAATAAACAAATTGTTTTGACCAGTGACCGTAGTCCAGACTACTTAGAAAATTTGGAAGAAAGACTAGTCACGCGCTTCAAATGGGGATTAACTAGTGATATCACTCCTCCAAATTTTGAAACTAGAATTGCTATTTTGCGAAATAAAATCGAAGAATTTGATCTTATTTTCCCAAATGAGACAATTGAATATTTAGCTGGACAATTTGATTCAAATGTACGTGACCTTGAAGGTGCTCTAAAAGATATCAATTTACTTGCTAGTATGAAGCAGATTAAAGAGATTACTATAGATATTGCAGCTGAAGCTATTCGCTCTCGTAAACAAGCAGGAAGTCAACTATTAGTCATCCCAATTGATCGTATCCAAACTGAAGTTGGGAATTTTTACGGAGTTAGTGTCAAAGAAATGAAAGGGACTAGGCGAGTTCAAAATATTGTATTAGCTCGTCAGGTTGCCATGTACTTGACCCGAGAATTAACAGATAATAGCTTACCAAAGATTGGACGTGAATTTGGCGGAAAAGACCATACAACAGTAATTCATGCCCATGGAAAAATAAAAAGTATGCTGGAAGAAGACGATAATCTACGTCTAGAAATTGAATCGATAAAAAATAAAATAAAATAGTTGTGGATAAGTTTTTAAAAACATGGAAATTAATCCACAAATTGTGCACAAGTAAAAATACTTGCTGTAACTCTGATTGAACTATTTTTCCACATTATCCACATAGCCTACTATTACTATTAACCTTATAATTATAAATAATAAAAGGAGTTTTCATGATTAACTTTTCTATTAATAAAAATTTATTCTTACAAGCTTTGAACACAACTAAACGAGCTATTAGTCATAAAAATGCCATTCCTATTCTTTCAACGATTAAAATTGATGTTACTAACGAAGGGATCACCTTAATTGGTTCTAATGGACAAATTTCAATTGAAAATTTTATTTCTGTAAATAATGAAAATGCAGGTCTCTTAGTTAATTCCTTAGGTTCAATTCTTCTTGAAGCGACCTTCTTTATTAATGTTGTTTCTAGTCTTCCTGATGTAACTCTTGATTTTAAAGAAATTGAACAGAAGCAAATTGTACTGACTAGTGGAAAATCAGAAATTACTCTAAAAGGAAAAGATGCTGATCAATATCCACGCATTCAAGATGTACCAACTTCTAATCCCTTAGTTCTTGAAACAAAGATTTTGAAGGATTTAATTAATGAAACAGCATTTGCAGCTAGCTTACAAGAAAGTCGTCCTATTTTAACTGGTGTACACTTTGTTTTAACGGATCATAAGAATCTTAAGACCGTTGCTACAGATTCCCATCGACTCAGTCAAAAGAAAATTATTCTAGAAAAAAATGGGGATAACTTTGATGTTGTTATTCCAAGTCGTTCTTTACGAGAATTTACAGCTGTTTTTAGCGATGAAATTGAGACAGTTGAGGTTTTCTTTGCTAATCATCAAATTCTTTTTAGAAGCGAAAATATTAGCTTCTATACACGTCTATTAGAAGGAAATTACCCAGATACGGATCGTCTTATTCCCACAGAGTTTTCAACAGTTGTTACTTTTGCTACATCTGCTTTACGTGCTGCGATGGAACGCGCTCGACTATTATCTAATGCCACACAGAATGGAACTGTAAAACTAGAGATTGAAGGTGGCGTTGTAAGTGCTCATGTTAATTCTCCAGAAGTTGGCCGAGTAAATGAAGAAATTGATGCTGAAAATGTTTCAGGAGACAATCTAACTATTAGCTTTAACCCAACTTATCTTATTGAAGCTTTAAAAGCTGTGAATAGTGAAAAAGTAACTATTAGCTTTATCTCAGCTGTTCGCCCATTTACTCTTGTGCCTAGTGATCAAGAAGAAGATTTCATTCAATTAATTACTCCAGTGAGAACAAACTAATGTATGATAAAGGAAGTTATGTTGAAATGAAAAAGCCACATGCCTGTACGATTAAGTCAACAGGTAAAAAGGCAAATCGTTGGGAAATCACCAGAGTTGGAGCGGATATAAAAATTCGTTGCACAAATTGTGATCATGTTGTCATGATGAGCCGTTATGACTTTGAGAGAAAAATGAAAAAAGTCTTAAGTGATGAAACTTAAGACTTTTTATTATTTTTATTATTTTTTTAGTTCTTCAAATTTACCATTTTCGACTTTTTTGAAGCCACTTTTTTCAAGCGCTTCTCCACTAGCTTTCATACTAATTTTTTTAGCATTTTTTTCGTTAGAAATCATCATACCTGGAAGAGAGGCTAATTCTTTTAAATCAGCTTTGTCGTAATCAATTTCTATATTTTCTTTAATACCGTTTTTATCAAATGAGACTTTTTCTTTAATTCCTTTGACTGTTTGATATTGTTTTGAAAGTTCTTCTATTTTAGCTTTAGCAGCATTTTTTTGCTCTTCTTGGCTTTCATCGATTCCTAAAGACTTATAAGAAATGAAGTTTTCAGTAGTTTGTTTGGTAACTACGTCACCTTTATGATAATAGGTCAAACGCATATCAA
This sequence comes from Streptococcus sp. HMSC062B01, assembly GCF_001811085.1. NCBI lineage: Bacteria > Bacillati > Bacillota > Bacilli > Lactobacillales > Streptococcaceae > Streptococcus > Streptococcus sp. HMSC062B01. The sequence continues at coordinate 215,545 of NZ_KZ672782.1, read as the reverse complement.
ATTGATTTGATTGATCAATTCTTTGGTAATAAGTAACTTCTTCTTTTTGACCACAAGCTACTAAAAGAAAAGCAAAACATACTGTAAGTATAGTAAGGGACAATTTTAATAAATGATTTTTTTTCATCATGGAAACCTCCTTCATATACAAATATTATAAAATAAATTCTTTAAAATTCAAATATTTTTTTTGAATTATCATCTTTTTTTGTAATTATAAAGTGTAAAAAGAGCAATTCCAAAAATAAAACATCCTATCCCTTCCTTAAAACCTCTAGGAATAAATTTTAGGATAACTCTTCCTGATCCTTTTTTTACATCAACCTTCATGAAGCCATCTTGAGCCTTATAGATAGTAACTGGATGACCATTTTGTGTTGCGCTCCATCCCTTATCGTAAGGTAAAGTTAAGAAGAGAGAGGAATCTTTTTGAGCATGATAATCTACAGTTATTTGGCTATTTTTTGTAGTAACTTCGACTTTTTGAGAATGAATTTTATCTATTGCTTCTTGAAAGTGATTGATATTTACTTTATAAAATTCAGGTTTATCAAAAGAAACTTGAGAATTATCAGGAAATGTAAAGCGAACAGTTACTGTTTGTTTATCCATAAAATGACCAAGATTAAAAAATGTAAAGACATTATTTGTTGTAAAGCGTCTTGTTTCGTTTCCTATCGAAATATCAACAACAGTCTGATCATCATTAGAAAAATGAATATTTGGAAGGCTGACATAAACTTGACTATTTTCAGGAACATCTAGTGTATAAGTCATACTAGCAAAGCTCTCATTATTCTCTTTGTCAACATTTACAGTGATATGATCATTATTTTCAATAATATTGTGAGAGTTTATTGGATAAATTTTTTGAAAATATTTATAGTTTAAACCTGATAATTGATTTAGAAATTTTGTTTGATTATCAAGAGTTAAATTATTAAACTTTACATCCTTGTAAACTTTATTAGTTAAAAAAGCTAAGGAAGTTGCATTTTTGTTTTGATATAGGGTTGAATTTTTTTCTGTTTTAATTGGAGTGAATCCATATTTTTGAGGATTTACTTCAGAAATATTATAAGCAAGTGAGAAGATAGCATCCATTAAAATGCTATTGTTTTGATATCGTAGATTAAGATTAGTTCCAGTTGATTTATAACCAAGTTTATCTAAAGTTGAACTTGTCATTGTATTTCGAACAGAAGAAAATTGTGAAATACCATTGTAGTTATATTTCATACTATCATTTCCTGTTTGAGGATCCAATGTCTCTGTACGAAAAAATTCTGTATTATTGTCTTTTGAATACTTTATAAGATTGTCAATTTGTTTTAAATTTTTAGCATAGGAAGAACGACTAGCAAATACCCATTCTTTAGCAATGCCATCAACTTGGTAAAAGGCATTTAAAGAAACTTCAAAGCAAACAAAAGCTAATGTTGTAATATAAAATACTCTTTTTGAAATAAAAGATTTAGTAAAAGTACCAAATATTAATAAGTAGGCTAGTAAAAATTCTAAAGTTAAAATAAAGTTTACAGGTCCTAAAAAATCATAATGTTTTCTAAAAACAAAAACTAAAATAAATCCAATGGATAAAATCGTGAAAGATATGATTAGATTCTTAAATTTAATTTGTTTAAGACGTTGTAAGGTTTCTGCTGCTAAAAAGATAATGAAAAGAGAGAAGAGCCAGGAATAGCGATGTAAAAACATATTAGGCGCGTGCATCCCTTGCCAAAACAAGTCTAATCTTTCAAGAGAAAAACTTGCAATAAATATTATAATTAGAAAAAAATAGGAAAGTTTCACGTGAAACTTAATCGATTTTAATGTAAAAAACAAGATAGCTAGCAAGAGTGGAACTATTCCAACATAAATCATTGGAATTGATCCATATTTAGTTGTATCAAAGCTTCCAATAAAATTTTTAGCAAAAATATCTAAAAACCAAGTTTTTTCTGTAAACAGTCTATCAACTGAAGTTAATTTTTCTCCATGAGTTTTTAAATCCAAAAATGTTGGCAAAATCATAATTAGACTTGTGACGCCAGATAATATTGACACAATTGTAAAGTCTAAAAAAGTTTTAATTCTATTTTTAAAATCCCATGTTGTTTGAACAAAAAACCAAAAAATTAAAAATATTGCCATCATATATCCAAAATAGTAATTCTGGATAAAGAGAATTGACAAACTCGTAAAGTATAATACTCGATTTCTTTTTATGAGTAAAAGGTGTAAACCATAGAGAATTAGAGGAGCAATAATAAAGACATCTAGCCAAGTTTTGATTTCAATTTGACTAGTTGCAAAACTCATAAGAGAATAGCAGGTTGACAGCATTAAAATAAGAAAGTTTGGTATTTTTTTAAATATCCCTTTTAAACTGATAGCAGCTGTTAATCCAATTAATCCAAATTTAATCAAGGTAAAGAGATAGACAGCATCTGGCATATTTTCTAGATTGAAGAAATAAACAAAAGGAGATAAAAAACTTCCTAAATAGTAACTAGTCAGAGCATAAAAGTTTAAACCTAATCCACTTGTAAAGGTATAAAAAAGACTATCACTGCCATGAAGAATATTTCTGAGCGTAGTATCAAAGATAACATACTGATGAAAGCCATCTCCTAGTAAAGGAGATGTATCACTATTCCAATAAATACCTTGGGAAAGATATACAATGAACATAATTAAAAAAGGAATTAAAAATGCTGCAAAGTAAACCCAATAATTTTTAAAATAATTCTTTATTTTTTTCATAAACTATATATAGCTAAAAAGCGAATATTCATTCGCTTTTTAGTCTTTCCATAATTCTTTTACTTTTTGCTGAACTTCTTGATTTTCTAAGAATTCATCATAAGTTTCATCAATACGGTCAATCACACCATTTTTAGATAACACAATAATATGATTTGCTAATGTTTGAATAAATTCATGGTCATGGCTAGCAAAAATAATGGACTCTTTGAAGTTTTTCAATCCATCATTTAAGCTGGAAATTGATTCCAAATCTAAGTGATTTGTTGGATCATCCAATACTAAGACATTGGATTTAAGCAACATCAATTTAGAAAGCATGACACGAACTTTTTCTCCACCTGACAAGACGTTTACAGACTTGTTAACCTCATCTCCAGAGAAAAGCATACGCCCAAGAAAACCTCGGAGAAAAGTATTGTCATCTTCTTCTTTACTTGCAAATTGACGCAACCAGTCAAGGATTGACTCACCACCAGCAAAATCACGAGAATTATCTTTAGGTAAATAAGATTGACTAGTTGTCACTCCCCACTTGACAGTTCCTTCGTATTCAATATCTCCCATTAAAGCACGAATTAAGGCTGTTGTTTGAATATCGTTTTGACCAATCAAAGCTGTCTTGTCACCTGGACGTAAGATAAAACTAATATTATCAAGAATAGTTTCTCCGTCAATCTTGACAGAAAGATTTTCAACTGTCAAGAGGTCATTACCGATTTCACGTTCTGCTTTGAAGCTGATAAATGGGTATTTGCGGCTAGACGGGACAATTTCTTCTAACTCTATCTTGTCAAGCATTTTTTTACGGGAAGTTGCTTGTTTTGATTTGGACGCATTGGCAGAGAAACGAGCAACAAACTCTTGAAGTTGTTTGATTTTTTCTTCTGCTTTGGCATTTCGGTCAGCGAGTAGCTTAGCCGCTAGTTCGCTTGATTCTTTCCAGAAATCATAGTTTCCGACATAGAGCTTAATTTTTCCAAAGTCAAGGTCGGCCATATGAGTGCAGACCTTATTCAAAAAGTGGCGATCGTGGGATACAACAATAACTGTATTGTCAAAATCGATAAGAAAGTCTTCCAGCCAAGTAATCGACTGAATATCCAGACCATTAGTTGGCTCGTCCAGAAGTAAGACATCAGGTTTACCAAAAAGGGCTTTTGCCAAGAGTACTTTAACCTTGTCCCCATTAGAGAGTTCACTCATATTTTGGTAGTGAAGATCTTCTGGAATATTTAGGTTTTGCAAGAGTTGAGATGCTTCACTTTCTGCTTCCCAGCCACCTAGTTCAGCAAACTCTCCCTCAAGCTCAGCCGCACGAACACCATCTTCATCTGAAAAATCTGGCTTCATGTAGATAGCATCTTTTTCCTTCATGATACTGTAAAGTAGGTCATTTCCCATAATAACAACATCAATGACTCTTTCATCTTCGTAGTCAAAGTGATTTTGACGAAGAACTGAAAGACGTTCATTAGGACCTAATGAAATATGCCCCGTAGTTGGTTCAATATCTCCAGCTAATATTTTTAAAAATGTTGATTTTCCAGCACCATTGGCACCAATTAAACCATAGGTATTACCAGCTGTAAATTTGATGTTGACTTCATCAAATAATTTGCGGTCGCTGAAACGTAATGAAACATCTGATACTGTAAGCAATATAATTCTCCTCTTTAATATATCTAGTACTATTTTACTAGAAAAATCGCCATATTTCAAATGATTCAAGAAGAAACTCTTATTTTAAATTGTAAATTTTTTGTCAATTTCTTGTCAATTAAATTGATAAGTATGTAAAGTTTATTTTTATATAGAAATTTATCTAATCTTCTTTCTCATTTTTATTGAAAATGTTATAATGAATTCAACATTAATTGAGGAGAAATAGATGACAAAGCCTATTATTTTAACAGGAGATCGGCCAACTGGAAAATTACATATTGGCCATTATGTAGGAAGTTTACGGAATCGAGTTCTTTTACAAAATGAAGGAAAATATGATTTATTTGTTTTTTTAGCTGATCAACAAGCCTTGACAGATCATGCTAAGGACCCACAAACAATTATTGAATCAATAGGGAACGTAGCTTTGGATTATTTAGCTGCTGGTTTGGATCCAGAAAAGGTTACTATTTTTATTCAGAGTCAAATTCCTGAGCTAGCTGAATTAACAATGTATTATATGAATCTAGTTTCTTTAGCTCGGTTGGAAAGAAATCCAACTGTCAAGACAGAAATAGCTCAAAAGGGCTTTGGTCAAAGTATTCCTACAGGATTTTTGGTTTATCCAATTTCTCAGGCGGCTGATATTACAGCTTTTAAGGCGAATTATGTACCAGTAGGGACTGATCAAAAACCAATGATTGAGCAGACTAGAGAAATTGTTCGTTCTTTTAACAATGCTTATCAAAAAGATGTCTTAGTTGAACCAGAAGGAATTTATCCTGAGAATGAAGCAGCAGGACGTTTACCAGGATTAGATGGAAATGCTAAAATGTCTAAATCATTAAATAATGGGATTTATTTAGCTGATGATATGGACACACTTAAGAAAAAAGTGATGGGAATGTACACAGATCCTAATCATATTAGGGTTGAAGATCCAGGCAAAATCGAAGGTAATATGGTTTTCCATTATCTGGATGTCTTTGGAAGACCAGAAGATCAAGCAGAAATTGCTGCTATGAAAGAACATTATCAAAGAGGCGGCTTGGGAGATGTAAAAACAAAACGATATCTATTGGAAATTTTAGAAAGAGAGTTGGGTCCTATTCGTGAGCGTCGCATAGAGTTTGCCAAAGATATGGGACAAGTCTATGATATGCTTAGAAAAGGAAGTGAAAAAGCACGTCAAAAAGCTAGCCAAACTCTTTCTGAAGTGAAATCAGCTATGGGGATTAATTATTTTTAATTGATGATTGACAAATCATAACAGAGTGGTATTATATTATAAATTAAGTTGGTCTAGAACATGGTTCTACTATATAGATGAAAATAGAAAAGAGGAAACTTCGAATGTCTAATTGGGACACTAAATTTTTGAAAAAAGGTTTTACCTTTGATGATGTATTGTTGATTCCAGCTGAAAGTCATGTGTTGCCTAACGATGCTGATTTAACTACGAAATTGGCAGATAATTTGACTTTAAATATCCCAATTATTACAGCGGCAATGGATACCGTAACAGAAAGTCAAATGGCCATTGCTATCGCGCGTGCAGGTGGTCTTGGAGTAATCCATAAAAATATGTCTATTGCGCAACAAGCAGACGAAGTCCGTAAGGTAAAACGTTCTGAAAATGGTGTAATTATTGATCCCTTCTTCTTAACACCAGAACATACAATTGCTGAAGCAGATGAATTGATGGGACGTTATCGTATTAGTGGTGTTCCAGTTGTTGAAACATTAGAAAACCGTAAGTTGGTTGGTATCTTGACCAATCGAGATTTGCGTTTCATTTCTGATTTTAATCAACCTATTTCTAATCATATGACTAGCGAAAATTTGGTTACAGCTCCGGTTGGAACAGATTTAGAAACTGCTGAGCGTATTCTTCAGGAACACCGTATTGAAAAACTTCCTCTAGTTGATGAAGATGGTCGTCTTTCAGGTTTAATCACGATTAAGGATATTGAAAAAGTAATTGAATTTCCAAATGCTGCTAAAGATGAGTTCGGTCGTCTCCTAGTTGCAGGTGCAGTTGGTGTTACTTCAGATACATTTGAACGTGCCGAAGCCCTTTTTGAGGCAGGAGCTGATGCGATTGTTATTGATACTGCTCATGGACATTCTGCAGGAGTTCTGCGTAAGATTGCTGAAATTCGTGCCCATTTCCCAGATCGTACTTTAATCGCAGGAAATATTGCAACTTCTGAAGGTGCGCGTGCCCTTTATGAAGCAGGTGTAGACGTTGTCAAGGTTGGTATTGGTCCAGGTTCTATCTGTACCACTCGTGTGATTGCTGGTGTTGGTGTCCCTCAAGTGACTGCTATTTATGATGCAGCAGCTGTTGCGCGTGAATATGGTAAAACAATCATTGCTGATGGTGGAATTAAATACTCAGGTGATATTGTAAAAGCCCTTGCTGCAGGTGGAAATGCTGTTATGCTTGGATCTATGTTTGCTGGGACAGACGAAGCGCCAGGTGAAACTGAAATCTTCCAAGGACGTAAGTTCAAAACATATCGAGGTATGGGATCTATTGCAGCAATGAAAAAAGGTTCAAGTGACCGTTACTTCCAAGGTTCTGTCAACGAAGCTAATAAGTTAGTTCCAGAAGGAATTGAAGGTCGTGTAGCATACAAGGGTGCAGCAGCAGATATTGTCTTCCAAATGCTTGGAGGGATTCGCTCTGGTATGGGTTATGTTGGAGCTGCAAATCTACAAGAACTACATGAAAATGCTCAATTTATTGAAATGAGTGGTGCAGGATTAAAGGAAAGTCATCCTCATGATGTTCAAATTACAAACGAAGCTCCTAACTATTCAGTGCAATAAAAAATGCGCCATATATTGGTGCATTTTTATTTTACAATAGATATAGTTGATCTTTACAATATATGTAAAGGTTGTTAAAATAGAGTTTACAAATTTGTAAACTCTATTTTATGTGTCCATTTAAAATTTCAAATATTTTTATATCTTTAGGTAGGTTTTTTAGGTGTTCCAAAGTAGTTGTGGTAATAAAAGTTTGTATTTCTTGAGAAATTGTTTCTAGCAATTTAAGTTGACGATCATTGTCAAGTTCACTCATCACATCGTCAAGCAGGAGGATAGGAGATTCTTTTGTTATATTTTCAATCAATTTTATTTCTGCTAATTTAAGAGAGAGTACTACACTTCTGTGTTGCCCCTGACTTCCATAATTAGCATCCATTTGATTGATAAAGAAAGCTATATCATCTCGATGAGGACCTACACCAGTATTTTGTTTAAATAAATCTCTTTTTCGATTTTTACTTAGGCTTTGTCTAAAACTTTCTTCAATACTGTCAATATCTTGTAAAGGTACAGAGGATAGATAGTCAATAGTTAGAGTTTCTTTTTTTTGTGAGATATCAAGGTGTTTTTCCTGGGCGAATATTTCGAGTTTTTTTAAGAAGTCTAAGCGATGTTTGACCACACGACAACCATATTCAATAAGCTGTTCATCTAAAACAGATAGAAAATTCTCATCAATTTTTTGACTGTTCTTTAGATAAGAATTTCTTTGTTTAAGAACATGATTGTAATTGGAAAGATCTGCTAGATAAAGAGGCTTGATTTGCCCCAATTCAATGTCTATAAATTTTCGTCTTAATGAAGGCGAACCTTTAATAAGTTGTAAATCTTCTGGCGCAAACAGAACAACATTCATTGTCCCAATATAGTCGGAAAGTCTATTTTGCTTGAGATGATTGATTTTAGTAATACGTCCCTTAGCTGTCAACTCGATGTCAAGCGGAATCGTTCCTGTCTTTTTTTCAAGGATACCTGATACTTTGAGATCTTTTTCTTGAAAATGAATAAAATCTTTGTCTGATCTGGTTCGATGACTACGTGTCAATGCTAAGAAATAAATTGATTCTAGAATATTTGTTTTTCCTTGTGCATTTTGACCAAGAAAAACGTTTAGACCAGAGTGAAAGTTGATTTCCGCGTCTTGATAATTACGAAAATGTTTAAGAGTCAGTGATTTTAGCCACATATTATGTTCCTGGGAAGCGTACAGGAGCTTTTTTCTCTTGCTTTATACCTGTTTGCTTTCTGTTATTCTTTTTGGGAGCAGTAGTATTTTTTTTGAGATTTTTATTCATTTCTTTAACCATGTTAGCAATGCGTTGTTTTTCAGCTGTTTCTTCTGTATGCCGAACTTTTTCGTCTGGACTTGGTTCAAGAATGGATAGAGTTAGGTTTTCTCTAGGAATCGTTATTTGGTCTCCAACTCGAATTTTTTTTCCTCGTCTTGTTTCTAATTCACCATTGAAAAAAACATCATTTTCAGCTAAAAACGCCTTAATAGCACCGCCACTTTGGATTACTCCAACCTCTTTCAGGAGAGCTTGCAGTGTGATATATTCATCAAATAATTTATAATCCATATTTCACCTCAATCCTTGTCATTATACCATATTTTAAGACTGAAAGTGTATAAAATATCCAGGAAAGAAAACGTTTTAATCTGTTATAAGGAACACCAATTTCACATCATTTCGTGATATAATAGAATTCATATTAGGAAGCAAGAGGAACCTTATGGAATTAGCAAGAGGAGTCAATCTCCATTTTATTAAATCAACTAAATTCAAAACAAATAAAATAAAACTTCGTTTTTCTGCACCAATGAGTCCGGCAACCATTGCTGATCGAGTTTTGGTTTCTAGTATTTTGGAAACGGCAAATGCTGTTTATCCAACTTCTCAGCTATTTCGTGAGCGTTTAGCTAGTTTATATGGATCAAATTATTCAACTAGTGTTTCAAAGAGAGGTTTGGTTCATTATGTAGATATAAATGTGTCCTTTGTTAGGGATTCTTTTTTAAGTAGGAAAAACGCCCTAACAACAGAGATGGTTGAATTTATCAAAGCAAGTCTCTTATCTCCTTTAGTTGACCAGAAAGGTTTTGAGTCCTCTATCTTTGAAATTGAAAAGAAAAATATTATTCATGAGTTGGAATCTGAAATAGAAAACCATTTTTATCACGCGCATTTGGAATTGAATAAATTATTTTATTTAAGTGAAGAAATGCAACTTCCTCGAGTTTCAAGTCTTGACTTAATGAAACAAGTGACACCTGAGACTAGCTTTTCAGTCTTTCAGAAAATGCTGAAGGAAGATAAGATTGATATCTTTTTTATCGGTGATTTTAATGAAGTGGCTATGCAGGAACAATTTTTTCAATTTGGCTTCACAGATCGTGAACAGGATTTACTATTGGACTATCAGCAACCTTTTTCAAAAATTTTACGAGAAGGGATTGAACAAAAGGAAGCTAATCAATCCATTTTAGAAATGGGCTATCATTTCCCTATTCAATATGGAGATACTAGTCATATCCCTTTGATTGTAATGAATGGTCTTCTGGGTGGTTATGCACACTCTAAATTATTTGTAGAAGTTCGTGAGAAAGCTAGTCTGGCCTATACTGTTTCTAGCACTATGGACATTTTTTCAGGAATGTTACGAGTATATGCTGGTATTGATAGAAAAAATCGTAATAAAGCTATGACTTTAATTAATCGACAAGTAGCTGATCTAAAAAGAGGAAAATTTTCTGAAGAAGAGCTTCAACAGACGAAAAATATGCTTAAAAACAGTGCTCTCTTATCTCAAGATCGTCAAAATGCTTTACTGGAAACAACTTATTTGTCGGCTGTTTTAGGCAAGAAATTTTTAAGAGTCGATGAGTGGTTAGAAGTTATGGAAAATGTTAAGAAGGAAGATATTATTTTAGCAGCGAATACCTTAAAACTTCAAGCAATGTACTTTATGGAAGGGAAATAATGCAGAATTTAGCGCTGAAAAAAATAGAATATACAGCTATTGGAGAAAGTCTTTATCGGGTAATTTTACCAAATGGATTGCGACTTTTTTTACTTCCTAAAACAAATTTTCATGAGACATATGGTATTATGACGGTGAATTTTGGTTCGGTAGATACTTATTTTGTTCCGAGAGGTACCAAGCAAGCTATCCATTATCCAGCTGGAATTGCTCATTTTTTAGAACATAAATTATTTGAAGATGAAAATGGCAATGACTTATTACAGGAATTTGTAGACTTAGGAGCAGAAAGTAACGCCTTTACTAGTTTTACAAAGACAAGTTATCTTTTTTCAACAACTGAGAATGTAGAAGAATGTTTGGAATTGCTACAGGACTTGATTGGGGAAGCTTATTTTACAGAAGAATCTGTCCAGAGAGAACAAGGAATTATCCAGCAAGAAATAGAAATGTACCAGGATAATCCAGATTATCGTTTGTTTTTTAGCGCTTTAGCAAATCTCTACCCAGGAACAGCTCTTGCACAAGATATAGCTGGAAATCGCGAATCGATTGCCGAAATCACAGTGGAAGATTTGGATGAAAACTTTGAAACTTTTTACCATCCGTCTAATATGAGTTTATTTTTAGTTGGAAATTTTGATCTGGAAAAAACAGTAGCTACTATTAGTGAACAACAAAATTCGTATGAAATAGATGATGAGAAATCAGCCATTAAAAGGCGAGCATTAAAATTATCTCCTGTAGTTCCAACTGCTAGTATGAGGATGGAAGTTAGCCGACCTAAATTAGCAGTTGCTATGCGAGGAAATGACAAAATTTCAAAGAGAAAATTATTTCGCTATAAACTTATTTTGAAATTATTATTTGATATGATGTTTGGCTGGACTTCTAAACGTTATCAAAAAATGTATGAAAATGGGAAAATTGATGCTTCTTTGACTCTGGAAGTTGAAGTAGAAGAACGCTTCCACTTTGTTATGCTGACGATGGATACCCAGGAGCCAGTAGCTCTATCTCATCAAATCCGTACAGCAATTAAAGAATTCGCTCAAGATATGGATGTAACTGAAGAGCATTTAGATATTGTTAAAAGTGAAATGTATGGTGATTTGATGCATGGTCTAAATTCGTTAGAATATATGGCAACGCAGTATGAAACTCTTATAGATGGAGAAAATCTTTTTGACTTGCCAAAAATTTTACAGGATATTCACTTAGAAGATATTTTGGAAATTGGTCATGAGTTTATTGATCACTGTGACATGATAGATTTTACAATTTTTCCAAAATAATCCTAACAAAAGAAGAGAAAAATTTGGTACAATAGTCTGTAAAAAAATGATAGAAGATGTTTTCAGAAAAGAGGATATAAAACACAAAAAATGAAACAAAGATCTAGTCCCTAGTATTATCTTTGTAAGGCTGATTCATGTTATTGGCTATGAAATCTAGATTTTATAAATATGATAAACTTTAAAGCTTGTGACATCTGGCTTGGGCACAGCTTTTTCTAGTATTTTTTAGAGGAATTTGAACGTATGAGAAAAAAAACGATAGGTGAGGTATTAAGGTTAGCTCGAATTAATCAGGGACTAAGCTTAGAAGATTTACAACAAAAAACAGATATTCAGTTAGATTTATTAGAGGCTTTAGAAGCAGATGATTTTGATAAACTACCTAGTAGTTTTTATGCCAAATCTTTTCTCCGTAAGTATGCTTGGGCAGTAGACTTAGACGAAAAAATCATTTTAGACGCCTACGAATCAGGTAGTATGGTTACTTATGATGAAGTAGATGTTGATGAAGAAAATATGGGGAGAAGAAGAAGCAACAGACAAAAAACATCTTATTTGCCACTTTTCTATTTTTCTGTCATATCGTTGGCAATCATTGCCTTTGTAACTTATTATGTCTGGCAGTATGTTAACCAGATGGAGACGGAAACTGAGAATTCAGCCTCTTCAAGTTATAGTGTGGTTAAAAGTGAAGGATCTTCAGAATCCGCTTCAAGTAGCTCTAATCAGACTAGTTCTTCCTCAACCACATCATCTAGTAGCAATGCTTTGACAGTTTCTGGTAGTGGACAGAATATTACAGCTACTTATTCTGGGGCAAAAGATCCTGTAACCATCAAATTATCCGTCACATCTGCAACCAGTTGGGTCAGTTTGTCAGGAACAGATTTAGACAATGGGGTTGTTTTATCTCCAGAAAACCCAAGTGTAACAACTACTGTGTCTCCTGGTTCATCTACAGTTATCACTTTAGGTGTTGTAGAGGGTGTAACGGTCTCTGTAAACGATCAGATTATTAATACTTCTGCAATCAATACCCAATCGGGAACGATTACTTTAACAATCAATAATTGAGAATGCTTATGAAAAAAGAAAATATTCCAAATGCTTTGACGCTCCTGAGAGTGGCGTTAATCCCAATTTTTATCCTATTACTAACCCTTGGTTCATCTAAGACTGCTCATGTCATTGCTGCGATTATCTTTGCAGTGGCCAGCATTACTGATTATTTGGATGGATATTTAGCTCGTAAATGGAAAGTTGTTACTAATTTTGGGAAGTTTGCTGATCCGATGGCAGACAAACTTTTAGTTATGTCAGCATTTATCATGCTGATTGAAATGAAAATGGCACCTGCCTGGGTGGTAGCTGTGATTATTTGTCGAGAATTAGCTGTGACCGGATTGCGTCTTTTGTTGGTAGAAACGGGAGGAACGGTTTTAGCTGCAGCGATGCCCGGCAAGATTAAAACATTCACACAGATGTTTGCTATTATCTTCTTGCTGATCCATTGGACGCTTTTGGGACAAATCTGTCTGTATATCGCTTTAATCTTTACAATATATTCTGGTTATGACTATTTCAAAGGGAGCGCCTATCTCTTTAAAGATACTTTTAAATAAATGATGAAAAATATTATCGAAGTACACAACCTCAAATATAAATACGACAACGATACTGAAGAATACATTTTAAATGATGTAACGTTTCACGTGAAACATGGTGAATGGTTGTCCATTGTTGGTCATAATGGGAGTGGTAAATCGACCACGATTCGTTTGATTGATGGCCTTTTAGAAGCTGAAAGTGGAGAAATTTTTATCTTAGGTGATCAACTGACCCCAGAAAATGTTTGGGAAAAACGTCGTCATATTGGAATGGTTTTTCAAAATCCAGACAATCAATTTGTTGGAGCAACTGTGGAAGACGATGTGGCTTTTGGTTTGGAAAATCAGGGAATGGACCATGAGACTATGGTAAATCGAGTAAATGAAGCGCTTGAGATCGTAGGGATGCAAGACTTTAAAAATCGAGAACCAGCTCGTCTTTCAGGAGGGCAAAAACAGAGGGTGGCTATCGCAGGAATAGTGGCTCTTCGTCCGGATATTATTATTTTGGATGAAGCGACTAGTATGTTGGATCCAGAAGGACGTTTAGACCTGATTCAAACAGTGAAACGCATCAAAGATGAGAATCAAATGACGGTCATTTCGATTACACATGACTTGGATGAAGTTGCACTTAGTGACCGTGTTTTGGTCATGAAAAAAGGAAAAGTAGAATCAAGCAGTACAGCTAGAGAGCTGTTTTCAAGATCAGATTTACAGGAATTAGGACTTGATGAACCCTTTTCAAATCAAGTCAAGGCAACCTTGAATGAAGATTTTGATTTGCCAGCTGACTATCTAACAGAAAAAGAATTGCAGGAATCTTTATGGGAATTACTTTAAAGAATGTTAGTTATACTTATCAAGCAGGCACACCATTTGAAGGGCCTGCCCTTTTTGATGTGAATTTGGAAATTAAAGATGGCTCTTACACTGCTCTAATTGGTCATACTGGTAGTGGAAAATCTACTATTTTGCAACTTTTAAATGGCTTGTTGACACCTTCTGTAGGAAGTGTCACTGTTAATGATATAGAAATTACAGCTACTTCTGTTAATAAAGACATAAAGCAAGTAAGAAAAAAAGTTGGTTTGGTGTTTCAATTTGCAGAAAGCCAAGTCTTTGCGGAAACAGTTTTAGATGATGTGGCATTTGGTCCACAAAATTTTGGAGTTTCTAAAGAAGAAGCGGAACGTTTGGCGCGTGAAAAACTTCTTTTGGTAGGAATTTCTGAGGACTTGTTCTCACGTAGTCCTTTTGAGCTTTCAGGAGGACAAATGAGACGAGTAGCTATTGCTGGAATCCTAGCAATGGAGCCTGAAGTTTTAGTCCTTGATGAGCCGACAGCTGGGTTAGATCCAGCAGGTCGTAAGGAACTAATGGAAATCTTCCAAGGTTTACATGAGGATGGTATGACTATTGTGCTGGTAACTCATTTGATGGATGACGTGGCAAATTTTGCTGATACTACGTATGTTCTGGAGAAGGGACATTTAGTGAAAAGTGGTTCTCCAAAGGATATCTTTCAGGATGTGGAATTTATGGAAAAAATCCAACTGGGAGTCCCTAAGATTACAAAATTTGCTCAAGGTCTGGTAGAAAAAGGTTTAAACTTGCCTAATTTACCGATTACAATTACTGAATTTAAGGAGATACTGCATGGATAAGATGATTTTAGGGCGGTATATTCCGGGTAATTCTCTGATCCACCGTTTGGATCCTAGAAGTAAACTATTATCTATGTTCTTGTTTGTTTTAATTATTTTTTGGGCAAATAATTTAGCAACAAACCTTTTGCTTTTTGTTTTTACATTTTTTTTAGTTTTTCTTTCTAGAGTCCCTATTGGATTTTTTGTAAAAGGTCTCCAATCTATGCTTTTCTTGGTTGCCTTTACGACTGTTTTTCAGCTCTTATTTACTACAACGGGAAATACTCTTGTCCAATTTTCCTTTATTCGCATTACAGATATAGGCTTAGCACAAGCAGGCATTATTTTTAGTCGATTCGTTTTGATCATTTTTTTCTCAACATTGCTCAGTTTGACTACAATGCCTTTAAGTTTGGCGGATGCGGTAGAAGCTCTCCTAAAACCTCTGACTGTTTTTAAATTTCCAGTGCATGAAGTAGGCTTGATGTTATCAATGAGTTTGCGATTTGTACCAACCTTAATGGATGATACTGTTCGAATTATGAACGCTCAGCGAGCTCGAGGAGTGGATTTTGGTGAGGGAAACATTGTACAAAAAGTGAAATCCATTATACCGATTTTGATTCCTTTATTTGCTTCTAGCTTTAAAAGAGCAGATGCTTTAGCTATTGCAATGGAAGCGCGTGGTTATCAAGGAGGAGATCAAAGAAGTCGCTATAGACAGTTAAAGTGGCAAAATAAAGATTCCTATGCGATTCTTGTCTTATTAATTTTAGGAGCTATATTATATTTGCTAAAAAATTGATGTCAAGTCTGGGTTTTGTGTTAATTTCACATATTATTTAAAATTAATATGTAGAAATACGATGGATAAGGCAATGTTGGTGTTTAAATAAAATACATTTGTAATTTTTGTAATCCTATTTTAAATAACCTGTAATATTTAAAGTGTATGATGGAACTATCAGTGAAAAGGAGAACCAGAATTATAATGAAATTACAACCAATGAAAGGTGCCTTCGCATTTGTTGCTACAGCAGCTACCCTATTTTTGACAGGAGTTGTAGCTAAGGCAGACACATATACAGTAAAAGCTGGCGACACCTTGTCAAAAATTGCAAAAGAAAAATCTACAACTGTTGAAAGCTTAATTAAATTAAACAAGCTTGAAAATCCAGATTTAATTTTTGAGAATCAAGTGCTAGAACTTGGTGATACAAAAGCTAATAAAAAGGCACCTGCTGTTGCTCCAGCACCAGGACCAGCTACACAAGCTAATCAAGCAGCACCTGCACCGGTGGCAACTATTACAGTCCCTGCACCATCAGCTAACTATTCTACCTATAATTCTACACCTGTTCTTGCCAACGGTAATACAGCAGGTGAGACAGGTACTTATGCAGCAGCTCGCATGGCTGAGTTGACAGGAGTTTCTGCTTCAACTTGGGAAGCAATTATTGCTCGTGAATCAAATGGTCAAGTAAACGCCTATAATGCTTCAGGTGCTAGTGGATTATTCCAAACTATGCCAGGATGGGGTTCTACAGCAACTGTTGAAGATCAAATCCAATCTGCATACAATGCCTATAATGCTCAAGGTTTATCAGCTTGGAATTATTAATATAAAATTAAAAACGGCTCAAAGCCGTTTTTTTTTATGTTATAAAAATCAATAGGTTTACACATTTGTCAATCTGTGTTATTCTCCAAATATCTCTTTTGAAAGTCTGCGACCTGTAGGTGTTGTAGCTAAGCCACCTTCAGCCGTTTCTCGGAATGCAGTAGGAAGACTTGACCCGACTTGATACATGGCGTCAATGACTTCATCAACAGGAATTTTAGATTCGATTCCCGCAAGAGCCATATCTGCTGCAATAAAAGCATAACTGGCTCCCATAGCATTTCGCTTGACACATGGCACTTCTACTAGGCCAGCCACAGGGTCACAAATTAACCCCAGCATGTTTTTGATGACAAAACAAATAGCTTGACTGGCTTGAAAAGGTGAACCTCCAGCAGCCAGAACTAAAGCAGCTGCACTCATAGCAGAAGCAGAGCCAACCTCAGCTTGACAGCCACCTTCAGCGCCTGAAATTGAGGCGTTATTGGCAATGACTAGGCCGAAAGCACCTGCAGCTAATAGAAAGTTTAGCTGTTCTTCTTCTGAGAGTCCTAATTTTTCAATGGCAGATGTAAGAACAGCTGGCAGACAGCCAGCACTACCGGCAGTTGGTGTTGCACAAACCAAGCCCATTTTAGCATTATGCTCATTGACAGCAATAGCATTTTTTGCTGCAGTCAGTACAGTGTGGTCGGACAATGTTTTTCCAGACCGGATATAGTGGTCAAGTTTTGCTGCGTCTCCGCCAGTCAATCCGCTACGAGACTTGCTCTCATCAAGTCCAAGAAGGACAGAGGCTTTCATGACTTCCAGATTGCGACCCATCAGTCTCAAAACTTCATCTCTTTCACGACCAGTCAATTCATACTCAGTAGCAATCATTAGTTCTGCAACATTTCCTTGGTAATCCAAGTCAGCTTGCTCTACTAATTCTTTGATGGAATAAAACATATTTTCTCCTACTTAA
Organism: Streptococcus sp. HMSC062B01; assembly: GCF_001811085.1. NCBI lineage: Bacteria > Bacillati > Bacillota > Bacilli > Lactobacillales > Streptococcaceae > Streptococcus > Streptococcus sp. HMSC062B01. The sequence goes on along the minus strand of NZ_KZ672782.1, from coordinate 198,152 downwards.
AGAAATTTACATTATGTAGATGAGGAATATTTCGAATTTCTTCGACAGCTTCTTCACAGCTACGGCTGTCAACCTCAATAATCATTATGGCTTTCTCGCCAGCTTTTTCACGTGTGACATTCATTTGAGCAATGTTGATATTGTAACGTGAGAGGGCATCTGTAACGTGAGCAATCATACCAGGGACATCTTGATGAACAATGATGATAGTAGGTGTATTCATACTGAGTGAAACTGAAAAACCATTCAGCTCCGTTACTTGAATATTGCCCCCACCAATAGATACTCCAGTAACACTGATTGTTTTATGATCGTTTTTTATTGTAATTTTTGTTGTATTGGGATGTGGAGCATTACTATCTTTTTGAATAGACCAGACAACTTTGATACCTCGTTTATGGGCTATTTCTAGACTATTGGGAATCTCTGGATCATCCGTATCCATTCCTAAGATTCCTGCTACAAGAGCTAAATCAGTTCCGTGTCCTCGATATGTTTTAGCAAAAGAATTAAAAAGCTGAAATTCCACTTCAGTAGGTTCATCGTTAAATATAGAATAGACTATTTTTCCAATACGAACGGCTCCTGCTGTATGGCTACTAGATGGTCCAATCATTACAGGGCCAATAATATCAAAAACAGATTGAAATCTTAATGATGTCATGATTTCTCCTCGTGTAAAGTTCTATCTTCATTATAACAAAGTTAGGGGGTATCTGCTTCATTTTTAAATAAAAAATTATAAAATAACAAATCCTATAAATTAGGAAAATCATTTGAAAAACAAAATAAAATTTCTTATTTTAAGCCTTTTATAAGCTTTCTTTTTCTAATTTAAACAATTTTGTAACATTTATCATATACTTTAAAAATAGAGGTAACATAGAATCTGTATGATAGGAGTATAGCAAAATGATAGATATGAGACCAAGAAAAAATCATGAATATTTTGTATCTCGTTTTGCTAGTTACAAGAAAAGGAGAATAAAATGCAAGTACAGACATTTTTAAAAAATAAAACAAATACAGTAAAGACAGGTGTAGTAAGCTTAGCAGCTTTAGCTTTATTCCTACCAGTAATAGCAAACGCTGATAGTTATACCGTGAAGTCAGGAGATACACTTTCTGCTATTGCGACAGCTAATAATACAAGTGTTGAAAAGCTAGCTGAACTGAATAAAATTTCTGATGTAAATCTTATCCATGTTGGACAAGTCCTAGAAGTAGGAGAACAGAAGGAAAACAAGACAGAAACTACACCAACTACAACAACGCCTGAGACTAATAATACGAGTACAAACACAGCAAATGCTTCTTCAGGTTTAAGTGCAGAAGATGCAGAAGCTAAAGAATTTATCGCTCAAAAGGAATCAAGTGGTAGTTACACTGCTCAAAATGGTCAATATTATGGTCGATATCAATTAACCATTACATACTTGAATGGAGATCTCTCGCCTGAAAATCAAGAGAAAGTGGCAAATGAATATGTAACAAGTCGATATGGTTCATGGTCTGCTGCTAAAAACTTTTGGCTAGCAAATGGCTGGTATTAAAAGAAAACTCTCAATTTTGAGAGTTTTTTCTTTACACTATTGTAAACATTCTTGACAAAAAGTTAACTGGACTAGTAAAAGGGAGCATTTTCTATTTGTTTGTTCTTATAAAAATTTCGTGCTATAATAGAGCTTGCTCAAGCGACCTTCAATCGTTGAAAGCACAGCACGACCTTCAATCGTGAAATAACGAAAAGATGGGAGAACACAATGAGTGATAACTCTAAGATTCGTGTCGTTGTTGGTATGAGCGGAGGTGTTGATTCATCAGTAACTGCCTTGCTCTTGAAAGAGCAAGGTTACGATGTAATTGGCATCTTCATGAAAAACTGGGACGACACAGATGAATTTGGTGTCTGCACAGCCACAGAAGACTACAAGGATGTAGCAGCTGTTGCAGACCAGATTGGCATTCCTTACTACTCTGTCAACTTTGAGAAAGAGTACTGGGAACGTGTTTTTGAATACTTCTTGGCGGAATACCGAGCTGGTAGGACTCCGAATCCAGATGTCATGTGTAACAAGGAAATCAAGTTTAAAGCCTTCCTTGACTATGCCTTGACACTGGGCGCTGATTACGTTGCAACAGGTCACTATGCTCAGGTGAAGAGAGACCAAGACGGCCTTGTTCATATGTTACGTGGCAAGGACAATAATAAGGATCAGACATACTTCCTAAGTCAATTGTCGCAGGAACAGCTTCAAAAGACCATGTTTCCTTTAGGGCATTTAGAAAAGCCAGAAGTTCGAGCGATTGCTGAAAGAGCTGGTTTAGCTACAGCTAAGAAAAAAGATTCGACTGGCATTTGCTTTATTGGTGAGAAGAATTTTAAAGAATTTCTGAGTCAATATTTACCAGCCCAGCCTGGTCGGATGATGACCTTGGAAGGCCGAGATATGGGCCAGCATGCTGGGTTGATGTATTATACCATTGGCCAGCGGGGTGGTCTTGGAATTGGTGGACAACATGGCGGTGATAATGAGCCTTGGTTTGTGGTTGGAAAAGACCTCAGCCAAAATATCCTTTATGTGGGTCAAGGCTTTTACCATGACAACTTAATGTCAACCAGTCTTGACGCTAGTCAGGTTCATTTCACAAAAGAAATGCCAGAAGAATTTACTATGGAATGTACAGCTAAGTTCCGCTACCGTCAGCCTGATTCTAAGGTGACAGTACATGTCAAAGGAGACAAGGCAGAGGTCATCTTTGCGGAGCCACAGCGCGCCATTACACCAGGACAGGCAGTTGTCTTTTACGATGGCGAAGAGTGTTTAGGTGGCGGTTTAATTGACAAAGCTTATAAGAATGGTCAAGTCTTGCAGTACATTTAGATTGACAATTCAGTACAATCTGCTAAAATAAGATAAGCAATACCTATGATGGTCAAAGCTCATGGATGTTGCAGGCTTTTTTGTCCTGCACTTCTGGAGACTTGGCCTTTTTTGGTGAAAAAACGAAGGAAAAAGAAATGTCACACAATTTTACTGAAAGTTATGATATTATCGTGATTGGAGCAGGGCATGCTGGGGTTGAGGCATCGCTGGCTGCTAGTCGAATGGGTTGCAAGGTTCTTTTAACAACCATCAATATTGAGATGCTGGCCTTTATGCCTTGTAATCCCTCTATCGGAGGGTCTGCTAAAGGGATTGTTGTCCGTGAAGTAGATGCATTGGGCGGAGAAATGGCCAAGAATATTGACAAGAGCTATATCCAGATGAAAATGCTTAATACCGGCAAAGGCCCTGCAGTTCGGGCTCTTAGGGCCCAGGCGGATAAAGAGCTTTATTCCAAAGAAATGCGGAAGACTGTTGAAAATCAAGAAAATCTGACCTTGCGGCAAACCATGATTAATGAAATCTTGGTAGAAGATGGTAAGGTCATTGGGGTTAAAACGGCAACTCATCAGGAGTATGCAGCTAAAGCCGTCATTGTTACGACTGGAACAGCTTTGCGGGGAGAAATTATTATTGGTGATCTCAAGTATTCATCTGGTCCAAACCATAGCTTAGCAGCAATTCCTTTGGCAGATAATCTGCGTGACCTAGGATTTGAAATTGGTCGTTTTAAAACTGGAACTCCTCCACGTGTTAAGGCGTCATCTATCAATTATGACGTGACTGAGATTCAGCCAGGTGATGAAAAAGCCAATCATTTCTCTTACACATCTCGTGATGAAGACTATGTGAAAGATCAAGTGCCTTGCTGGTTGACTTATACCAATCCAGAAAGTCATGAAATTATTCAAAATAACCTGCATCGTGCTCCTATGTTTTCAGGTATCGTTAAGGGTGTGGGTCCTCGCTATTGCCCGTCAATTGAGGATAAGATTGTCCGTTTTGCGGACAAGGAACGCCACCAGCTTTTCTTAGAACCTGAGGGTCGTGATACAGAAGAGGTTTATGTGCAAGGGCTGTCAACTAGTTTGCCAGAAGATGTGCAGAAGGACTTGGTTCACTCTATCAAGGGTCTAGAAAATGCCGAAATGATGCGGACAGGCTATGCCATTGAGTACGATATGATTATGCCTCACCAGTTGCGGGCAACCTTGGAAACCAAGAAAATTTCAGGTCTCTTTACAGCAGGTCAGACAAATGGGACTTCTGGCTATGAAGAAGCTGCAGGTCAAGGGATTATCGCTGGGATTAATGCGGCCTTGAAAATCCAAGGTAAGCCGGAGTTAATCTTGAAGCGCAGTGATGGATACATTGGAGTCATGATTGATGATTTGGTCACCAAGGGAACCGTAGAACCTTATCGACTTTTGACTAGCCGAGCTGAGTACCGTTTGATTCTCCGCCATGACAATGCCGATATGCGTTTGACAGAGATGGGGCGAAAAATTGGTCTGGTAGATGATGAGCGCTGGGCTCGTTTCGAGATTAAAAAGAATCAATTTGACAATGAAATGAAGCGTTTGGAATCCATCAAGCTAAAACCTGTCAAGGAAACCAATGCTAAGGTAGAAGAGCTTGGCTTTAAGCCTCTGACAGATGCAGTAACTGCCAAAGAATTTATGCGACGTCCGGAAGTGTCTTACCAGGATGTGGTTCAGTTCATTGGTCCGGCGGCAGAGGAGCTTGATGAAAAGATTATCGAGCTAATTGAAACAGAGATTAAGTATGAAGGCTATATTTCCAAAGCTCTTGATCAGGTTGAAAAGATGAAGCGCATGGAAGAGAAGCGCATTCCGGCTAATATTGACTGGGATGATATTGATTCGATTGCGACAGAAGCAAGACAGAAGTTTAAGAAAATCAATCCAGAAACAATTGGTCAGGCGAGTCGTATTTCTGGTGTCAATCCAGCAGATATTTCTATTTTGATGGTTTATTTGGAAGGAAAAGCACGTAGTATTTCAAAAAATAAAGAAAAACAAAACCACGTTTAATAAAAAACGTGGTTTTTACACTATATTTACAATATTGTAAATATAGTGTAAATAATATTCGCCTGATATGGATTGAGTTTAAAAGCTTGTGAAAAAAAGAATTTTTAATTATTAAACATGACTAAATAACTAGCTTTCTTGAGTGGAGTAACCAATATGTTTACTTTGCTGTAAAATTGTTTTACAACTATGACAACAAACAATTAACTAGAGGATGATGCAATCCATCGAGAAATAATTACTAATTTTACAAAAAGTTTAAACATCACAAATAAGCTTAGAACCAGTAGAAACTCGCTTTTTTCTTGAATTTATGGTAAAATGGCGGATAAGAGGTTTGTGATGAAAAAATTTCATTTTGCCCCAATTCACTTTGTAATGCTGGGCGTTATTTCTTTTGGAATCTTAGCAGTTTTACTGCGAGCGTTTGGTGAAGGAACGCTTGTTTTGCTTGCTGCCTTCTTGGTGCTGGCCTTTTTGGTTTCCCTTCTAATTTATCAACAAAAGTTTTTTGAAACAGCAGAATTTGAACAAATTCAGTATGTTAATCACCATGCAGAAAATAGTTTGGCATCTTTACTAGATAAAATGCCTGTTGGAGTCATTAAAATTAAAGAAGAAACTGGTGAAGTTGAGTGGTTTAATCCCTATGCTGAGTTGCTTTGTACAACAGAAGATGGGGATTTTGATACACAAATGCTACAGCAGATGATGGAGACAGGCTTAGAAGGTTCTGGTCGCTACATGACAATCGGTGACAAGAAATATTCGATTTATCTGGATCGTTCCTCTAATGTTTTCTACTTTTTTGATGCTTCTAATGAGTATGATGCAACTGCAGAATTAGCAACTACACGCCCTGTTATTGGTATTATATCTGTTGATAACTATGATGATTTAGAAGATGTTGTATCAGATTCGGATATCAGTCAGATTAATAGTTTTGTTGCCAATTACATTGCTGAATTCTCTGATCGCCATCGTATGTTTTATCGTCGTGTAGGTATGGATCGTTTTTATCTTTTTACAGATTTTACGGTACTTGATCAGTTAATGCAGGATAAATTTTCAGTTATTGATCAATTTAGAATCGAGGCCAAGAATCGTGAAATTCCTCTGACTCTCAGTATGGGCTTTGCTTATGGGGATGGGGACCACGATCAAATTGGTAAAACGGCTTTGTTAAATCTAAACCTAGCTGAGGTTCGTGGAGGAGATCAGGCTGTTGTAAAAGAAAATGCTGATGGCAAGAATCCTATCTTCTTTGGAGGTGGCTCTGCTGCAGCTGTGAAACGTACACGTACACGTACTCGGGCCATGATGACAGCTATTTCGGATAAAATCCGTAGTGTTGATCAAGTTTTTGTTGTAGGTCATAAGAATTTGGATATGGATGCCTTGGGTTCGGCAGTTGGAATGCAACTTTTTGCAAGCAATTTAATTGATAAGACGTATGTTGTCTATGATCAGTATCAAATGGCTGCAGATATTGAGAGAGCTGTCAATAAACTCCAAGACGAAGGTCAGACTAATTTGGTAACTGTTGCAGAAGCTATGACGATGGTGACGGGAAACTCCTTACTCATTATGGTTGACCATTCTAAGCTCAGCTTGACCCTATCTAAGGATTTTTATAAACAGTTTTATCAGACTATTGTAATTGATCATCATCGACGGGATGATGACTTCCCAGAAAATGCTGTCATTACTTATATTGAAAGTGGAGCCAGCAGTGCTAGTGAGCTTGTGACGGAATTGCTTCAGTTCCAAAATTCTAAGAAAAATAGATTAAGTAAGATGCAAGCCAGTGTTTTGATGGCTGGAATGATGTTGGATACTAAGAATTTCACATCTCGCGTTACTAGTCGGACATTTGATGTGGCTAGTTATTTACGGACACGGGGCAGTGATAGTGTGACCATTCAAGATATTTCTGCAACTGATTTTGATGAATATCGGGCGGTCAACGAGCTGATCCTACGAGGTAATAAGATATTACCAAACGTCATCGTAGCTAGTGGGCCAGAAGATAAGAGTTATCAGACGGTCGCAATCAGTAAGGCAGCGGACACTATGCTTGCTATGTCGGGGATCGAAGCAACCTTTGTGGTAAGTAAAAATACGCAAGGTTATGTTTCGATTTCAGCTCGAAGTCGTAGTAAGATTAATGTCCAACGCATTATGGAAAATATGGGTGGTGGCGGCCACTTTAATCTAGCAGCTGCTCAGATTAAAGACCTTACGGTTGCAGAGGTTACTCGGAAATTAAATCAAGAAATCATTGATGAAGTGATCAAAAAAGAAGAGGAGATAGTAGAATGAAAGTTATTTTTTTAGCAGATGTGAAAGGTAAGGGCAAAAAAGGGGAAGTAAAGGAAGTTCCTACAGGATATGCTCAAAACTTTTTGATTAAGAAAAATTTAGCGAAAGAAGCAACTGCTCAAGCTATTGGTGAGTTGCGGGGTAAACAGAAATCTGAAGAAAAAGCTCATGCTGAATTAGTGGCAGAAGCTCAAGCAATTCAGGCCAAATTAGCAGAAGAAGCGACTTTGGTTGAATTTACTGAAAAAGTTGGTCCGGATGGTCGGACATTTGGCTCTATTACCAGCAAAAAAATTGCAGAAGAGTTAGAAAAACAATTTGGTATTAAGTTGGACAAACGCAATATCAAAGTGGATTCACCGATTCGTTCAGTAGGTCTGATTGATGTTCCAGTGAAGATTTACCAAGATATCACAGGTGTCATCAATCTGCGTGTCAAGGAAGGATAAGTAAGTAGGGGAGAGAGGAGTTCTTTATGGCAGAGATTGATGAATTACGAGCACAGCCTCAAGATATTTTAGCTGAGCAGTCTGTTCTGGGAGCTATTTTTCTTGATGAGAGCAAGCTCGTTTTCGTTCGTGAATATATCGAGCCAGCTGACTTCTTTAAGTATGCCAATCGTTTGATTTTCAAAGCCATGATTGATCTGGCTGATCGTGGTGATGCGATTGATGCGACGACTGTTCGCAATATTCTGGATAGCCAGGATGATTTACAGAACATTGGTGGACTCAGCTATTTGGTTGAAGTGGTTAACTCAGTGCCAACCTCTGCCAATGCGGAATATTATGCTAAAATCGTAGCTGAAAAAGCTATTTTGCGTCGCTTAATTGCTCGGTTGACAGACTCTATCAATCAAGCTTACGATGGAGCAAGCCCAGCAGATGAAATTATTGCTGGGGCGGAGAAGGCGCTCATTGATGTCAGTGAGAATGCTAACCGTAGTGGTTTTAAAAACATCAAAGATATCTTGAATATCAACTTTGAAAACTTGGAGGTTCGTTCTCAACAAACTTCTCATATCACAGGGATTGCGACTGGCTATCCTGAGTTGGATAAGATGACCACAGGTCTACATGAGGAAGAATTGATCATTTTGGCAGCACGTCCTGCGGTCGGAAAAACTGCTTTTGCCCTTAACATTGCTCAGAATATTGGGACCAAACTAGATAAGACTGTCGCTATTTTCTCTTTGGAAATGGGGGCAGAGAGCTTGGTAGACCGGATGTTGGCTTCTGAAGGAGTTATCAATTCGCATTCTATCCGTACAGGACAACTAAGCGATGAAGAATGGCAGAAAGTAACCATCGCTCAAGCAAATCTGGCACAAGCCAGCATTTATATTGATGATACACCAGGGATTCGGATTACAGAAATTCGCTCGCGGGCGAGAAAGTTGGCTCAAGAAACAGGCAATTTAGGCCTAATTTTGATTGACTATTTGCAGTTGATCACAGGAACCGGACGCGAAAATCGTCAGCAAGAGGTATCAGAAATTTCTCGTCAGCTGAAGATTTTAGCAAAAGAGTTAAAAGTACCAGTAATCGCCTTGAGTCAGCTCTCTCGTGGAGTAGAGCAACGACAAGATAAACGGCCAGTGCTGTCTGATATCCGGGAATCTGGATCTATCGAGCAGGATGCGGATATCGTAGCCTTTCTCTATCGGGATGATTATTATGATCGTGCTGGCGAGGAAGAAGAAGGTATTCCAAATAACAAGGTGGAAGTTATTATCGAGAAAAACCGTAGCGGTGCGCGTGGTACGGTAGAATTGATTTTCCAAAAAGAATACAACAAGTTCTCAAGTATTTCTAAAAGGGAGGAAGTATAAAATGAGTGATGCATTTACAGATGTAGCAAAAATGAAAAAAATTAAAGAAGACATCAAGGCACATGAGGGGCAGATTGTCGAGATGACTCTGGAAAATGGGCGGAAGCGTCAAAAGGATAAAAAAGGACGTTTGATTGAGGTTTATCCTTCTTTATTTATAGTAGAATATACAAATGACAATGTTCCAGCTGGAGACTCTGCAAGTACTTATGTAGAATCTTATACTTACTCAGATATTTTGACAGAAAAGAACTTGATTCGCTATTTTGATGATGAAAGCGAAGAACAATAAAGAAAGGATACAAGATTGGGCTTGAGCTGCAATCTTTTTCCTTTTGTGTGATTACAGTCAGTTTTTGCGACGGTCTTTTATTTGTAGTATAATATTTGAAAAGATAAAGATACGGAGGCAATGTATGGATTTAACGAAACGTTTTAATAAGAATTTAGATAAAATTGAAGTATCGATGATTCGTCAGTTTGATCAGTCCATATCAAGTATTCCCGGGGTTTTACGCCTAACTTTAGGTGAGCCAGATTTTACAACTCCGAACCATGTAAAAGAAGCGGCTAAGGTTGCCATTGATGCCGATCAGAGTCATTATACCGGTATGAGTGGTTTGCTTGAGCTAAGACAGGCAGCGAGCGAGTTTGTCAAAGAAAAATATAATTTAGACTATAAACCAGAAAGCGAAGTGTTGGTGACTATTGGTGCAACAGAAGCTTTGTCTGCAACCTTGACAGCTATCTTAGAAGAAGAAGATGTTGTTTTACTTCCCGCACCTGCTTATCCAGGATATGAGCCGATTGTTAATCTTGTAGGAGCTAAAATTGTCGAGATTGATACAACAGAAAATGATTTTGTCTTGACCCCTGAAATGCTAGAAAAGGCTATTTTGGAGCAAGGTGAAAAAGTCAAGGCTGTCATCCTGAACTATCCAGCCAATCCAACTGGTGTGACCTATTCTAGGGAGCAAATCCAGGAATTGGCAGTAGTGTTGAGTAAATATCCAGTCTTTGTTGTCTGTGATGAAGTTTATTCGGAGTTGACTTACAGAGAAGAGGCTCATGTTTCCATCGGTCAGTACCTACCTAAGCAAGCCATTGTTATCAATGGTCTTTCCAAATCTCATGCTATGACTGGTTGGCGATTAGGCTTTATCTTTGCGCCTGCTGAGTTTACCGCTCAGATCATCAAGAGCCACCAATATTTGGTAACAGCTGCAAATACTATGGCCCAATTTGCAGGGGTAGAAGCCTTATCGGCTGGAAAAGACGATGCTCTTCCTATGAAGAAGGAATACATCATAAGGCGAGATTATATCTTGGAAAAGATGAGGGACTTAGGCTTTAAAATTATAAAACCAGACGGTGCTTTTTATATCTTTGCTAAGATTCCGGATGGATTTACGCAGGATTCGTTCGCTTTTCTAAAAGATTTTGCTGAGAAAAAAGCTGTTGCTTTTATTCCAGGTGCAGCTTTTGGCCAGTATGGGGAAGGCTATATTCGGCTTTCCTATGCAGCTAGTATGGAGGTCATTCAAGAGGCTATGAAGCGACTCAAGGAGTACATGGAAGAATATGATGCAGTCCATCACGAGTAAAGCGTTGGTCCTCTATAATCGAAACTTTCGTGAAGACGACAAATTAGTAAAAATCTTTACAGAACAGGCTGGCAAGCGTATGTTTTTCGTGAAACATGCCACCAACTCTAAGCTGAGTCCTGTTATTCAACCCCTTACATTGGCAAATTTGCTTATGAAGGTGAATGATGATGGTCTGAGTTATATTCAGGATTACCAGGATGTCCAGCCTTTTACTCGGATTAATAGTGATTTATTCATCATGGCCTATGCAACCTATGTAGCAGCTCTGGCAGACGCTAGTATTCAGGATAATCAAGCAGATGCAGCTCTTTTCGCTTTTCTGACAAAAACCTTAGAGCTAATGGAAGCCGGTTTAGACCATGAGATTTTGACAAATATTTTTGAAGTTCAGATTTTGTCTCGTTTTGGTGTTTCTCTGAATTTCCATGAATGTGTCTTTTGTCACCGAACTGGATTACCTTTTGATTTTTCCTTTAAATTCAATGGTGTCCTCTGTCCAGACCACTATCATGAAGACGATCGTCGTTGTCATCTTCATCCTAATATCCCATTTTTACTTAATCAATTTCAGGCAGTGGAATATAGCACTCTGGAAACTATTTCACTAAAAGCAGAAATTAAGCAACAACTGCGCGAATTTATAGATCAAATTTACGACGATTATGTTGGAATTCATTTGAAATCAAAGAAATTTATTGATTCTCTAGGAGACTGGGGAAGTATTTTAAAAGATAAAGAAAATAAGGAGTCAATATGAAAAAAATTGCCATTGATGCTATGGGAGGCGACTTTGCCCCCCAAGCCTTGGTAGAAGGAGCTAATCAAGCTCTTCAAGAGTTTTCAGATATCGAGCTGATTTTATATGGAGATGAGGCCAAGATCAAGCAGTATCTGACTGCAAGTGAGCGAGTTAGCATTGTCCACACAGATGAAAAGATTAATTCTGATGATGAGCCAACCAAGGCCATTCGTCAAAAGAAGAACTCTAGCATGGTCTTAGCTGCTAAGGCTGTTAAAGCAGGAGAAGCAGATGCTGTTCTTTCTGCTGGGAATACAGGTGCACTTTTAGCGGCAGGCTTCTTTATCGTAGGTCGCATTAAAAACATTGATCGACCAGGTCTGTTGTCAACTCTACCAACCGTTGATGGTCAGGGATTTGATATGCTAGATTTAGGAGCTAATGCGGAAAATACAGCTCATCACCTATATCAGTATGCCAAGTTAGGATCTTTTTATGCTGAGAGCGTGAGAGGAATTAAGAAACCACGTGTAGGTCTTTTGAACAACGGGACAGAAAGTAGCAAGGGTGATCCTTTACGTAAGGAGACCTATGAACTACTTGCTGCAGATTCCTCTCTTAATTTTATTGGAAATGTGGAAGCGCGTGAGTTGATGAATGGTGTAGCTGATGTTGTAGTGACAGATGGATTCACCGGAAACGCAGTCTTAAAGTCTATTGAGGGAACAGCGCTCAGCATTATGGGGCAGCTTAAGAAGAGTATTTTAGGTGGTGGTCTCAAGGCCAAGTTGGGTGCCTTGCTTTTAAAAGATAGTCTGAAGGAACTAAAGTCTAGACTAGATTATTCTGATGCTGGAGGAGCCGTATTATTTGGTCTAAAAGCACCAGTTGTTAAGACTCACGGCTCAAGTGATGCAAAAACAGTTTGCAGTACGATTCGTCAAATTCGAACAATGCTACATACGGATGTGGTTGGTAAATCAGTTACAGAATTCTCAAAGGAGGAAACACAATGACGCAGGAAACAATCTACCAAAAGATCGTATCTATTATTCAAGAACGCCAAGGTAAAAGTTTTGAGGTAACTCCGGAATTAAGCTTTAAGGATAATCTTGGGGCGGATTCTGTTGATATGATGGAATTTATTCTGACCTTAGAAGACGAATTTGGAATTGACATTTTAGATGAAGATATTGATCGTCTATGCAGTGTTGCAGATGTAGTAGCATATATTGAGAAAAAAACAAAGTAGGCCTTGACCTACTTTTTTCTATATTTTGATAAGGAAGGTAGTTTAAATAAAAAAATCAATGGAAGTTAGACATAAAATACGGATACAGCTTGTAAATATCTAGTTCGTATGATAAAATGAAGGCATAAAAATTACGAAAGGCGAACATTAAAATGTCAAATAAATTGATATATTCGGGAAAAGCCAAAGATATTCTTGCTACAGATGATGAGGATGTGATTGTAGCACATTATAAGGATCAAGCTACCGCTTTTAATGGGGTTAAGAAAGAACAGATTGTTGGTAAGGGAGTACTCAATAATCAGATTTCATCATTTATTTTTGAAAAACTGAATGCTGCGGGTGTAGCCACGCATTTTATTGAAAAGATTTCAGATACAGATCAACTCAACAAAAAAGTAAAGATTATTCCATTAGAAGTAGTGCTTCGGAACTATACAGCAGGATCTTTCTCTAAGCGTTTTGGAGTAGAAGAAGGGATTGCACTTGAGACCCCGATTGTGGAATTTTACTACAAAAATGATGATTTGGACGATCCTTTCATCAATGATGAGCATGTAAAATTCTTGAAGATTGCTAACGACGAAGAAATTGCCTTTTTGAAAGAGGAGACTCGTCGGATCAATGAGCTTTTATCAGACTGGTTCCGCCAAATTGGATTGAAATTGATTGATTTCAAGTTAGAGTTCGGCTTTGACAAAGAAGGAAAAATTATTCTAGCAGATGAATTTTCACCTGATAACTGCCGTCTCTGGGACGCAGAAGGACACCACATGGACAAGGATGTTTTCCGGCGTGGTCTTGGTGAATTAACGGATGTTTACCAAGTTGTTTGGGAGAAGTTGCAGGCGATTAAGTAAGGACGGGTGTGAAAAGTCATGGACAAGCGTATTTTTGTAGAGAAGAAAAATAACTTTGGTATCAAGTCACAGAGTTTAATGAAAGAGCTGATATATAATCTCCAGTTAAAAACATTATCAGATCTTCGTATAATTCAGGTTTACGATGTTTTTCATCTGGCAGAAGACTTGTATACTCGGGCTGAAAAACATATTTTTTCTGAGCAAGTAACAGATAGATTGCTGACAGAAGAGGAAGTAGAGGTTGCACTTGCAGAAACAGCGTTTTTTGCTATCGAAGCTCTGCCGGGTCAGTTTGACCAACGCTCAGCTAGCGCTCAGGAGGCTTTATTGCTCTTGGGCAGTGATAGCAATGTAATTGTAAATACAGCTCAACTTTATTTAGTCAACAAAAATATTGATGCCAATGAACTGAAGGCGATTAAGCGTTATCTTCTAAATCCTGTGGATTCTCGCTTTAAAGATATTCTCTCAGGCCTCCGTCCTCAGGAATTTTCAAGCTCTGACAAGGAAATTCCAAATTTAGACTTTTTTGAAAACTATTCGGCAGAAGATTTTTTGCTCTACAAGTCTGAACAAGGTTTAGCTATGGAAGTCGATGACCTCCTATTTATTCAGGATTATTTCAAATCCATTGGGCGCGTGCCAACAGAGACAGAGCTAAAGGTCCTAGATACTTATTGGTCTGATCATTGCCGTCATACAACCTTTGAGACTGAGTTGAAAACGATTGATTTTTCAGCCTCTAAGTTCGAAAAACAATTGCAGGCTACTTATGATAAATACTTAGCTATGCGCAATGAGTTGGGACGTGGGGAAAAACCGCAGACTCTCATGGATATGGCGACTATTTTTGGTCGTTACGAAAGAGCCAATGGGCGTCTAGATGATATGGAAGTGTCTGACGAGATCAATGCCTGCTCAGTAGAGATTGAAGTGGACGTGGATGGAGTTAAAGAGCCTTGGTTGCTGATGTTTAAAAATGAAACCCACAACCATCCAACAGAAATTGAGCCTTTTGGTGGGGCTGCGACTTGTATCGGAGGAGCCATTCGTGATCCGCTTTCTGGTCGTTCTTATGTTTATCAGGCTATGCGGATTTCTGGTGCGGGTGATATTACTCAGCCGATTTCTGAAACACGGGCTGGCAAGCTTCCTCAGCAGGTTATTTCAAAAACTGCAGCGCATGGCTATTCTTCCTACGGGAATCAAATTGGTCTAGCAACGACCTATGTCCGTGAGTATTTCCACCCAGGTTTTGTAGCTAAGAGGATGGAGCTTGGAGCGGTTGTCGGAGCGGCTCCTAAAGAAAATGTTGTTCGTGAAAAACCAGTAGCGGGTGATGTGGTCATCCTATTAGGTGGAAAGACAGGGCGCGACGGAGTTGGTGGGGCAACAGGCTCTTCAAAGGTGCAAACTGTAGAATCTGTAGAGACAGCAGGAGCAGAAGTTCAAAAAGGGAATGCCATTGAAGAACGCAAGATTCAACGCCTTTTCCGTAATGGAAATGTAACTCGACTTATTAAGAAATCAAATGACTTTGGAGCAGGTGGTGTCTGTGTAGCTATTGGTGAATTGGCAGATGGTCTCGAAATCAATCTAGATAAGGTACCTCTTAAATACCAAGGGCTCAATGGAACAGAAATCGCTATTTCTGAGTCTCAGGAACGAATGGCTGTTGTTGTTCGTCCTGAGGATGTAGATGCCTTTATTTCGGAATGTAACAAAGAAAATATTGACGCTGTTGTCGTTGCGACAGTGACTGAAAAACCAAATCTGGTTATGCACTGGAATGGTGAAACAATTGTCGACTTGGAGCGTTCTTTCCTTGATACAAATGGCGTTCGTGTTGTAGTTGATGCCAAGGTGGTTGACAAGGATGTCAAGCTACCTGAAGAAAGGACAACATCAGCTGAAAGTCTTGAAACAGACCTGTTAGCTCTTCTATCTGATCTGAATCATGCTAGCCAAAAAGGTTTACAAACGATTTTTGACAGTTCTGTAGGACGTTCAACCGTAAATCATCCACTGGGAGGCCGTTATCAAATAACTCCAACAGAAGCTTCTGTTCAAAAATTACCTGTTCAGTCTGGTTTTACGAATACTGCATCTGTGATAGCTCAGGGCTTCCATCCGTATTTGGCTGAGTGGTCACCTTACCATGGGGCAGCATATGCAGTGATCGAAGCAACTGCTCGATTGGTTGCCACTGGTGGAGAATGGTCTAAGGCTCGTTTCTCATACCAAGAGTACTTTGAGCGGATGGATAAGAAAGCTGAACGTTTTGGTCAGCCTGTATCTGCCCTTCTAGGTTCTATTGAAGCACAGATTCAGCTAGGACTCCCGTCTATTGGTGGTAAGGACTCTATGTCAGGTACTTTTGAAGAATTGACAGTGCCTCCAACTCTAGTTGCATTTGGTGTAACAACAGCAGATAGTCGAAAAGTCCTATCTCCAGAGTTTAAGGCAGTGGGAGAGTGGATTTACTATATTCCAGGACCAGCCCTATCTCAAGAAATTGATTTCGAGACTGTAAAGGCAAACTTTACACAGTTTGCAAGTCTTCAAAAAGAACATAAAATCAGTGCGGCATCAGCGGTTAAATATGGTGGAGTACTTGAAAACTTAGCTCTTATGAGTCTGGGGAATCGTATAGGAGCAAAAGTAAACTTAACAGATCTGTCAACTTGTTTAACTGGTCAGCTAGGTGGTTTTATCTTTACATCTACAGAGGAGATTCCAAATGTAGCTAAGATTGGACAAACAACCCAATTGTTTACATTGACCGTAAACGATATTGACATAAATGGTTTAAATGTGCTCAATGCTTTTGAAGGAAAGTTAGAAGCAGTTTACCCAACTGAATTTGAACAATCTAAAGTTTTAGAGGATGTCCCTGCACTAGTCTCTGATATAGTGATAAAAGCCAAGGATACAGTAGCTGAGCCACTAGTTTATATTCCAGTATTTCCTGGAACCAACTCAGAATATGACTCAGCTAAAGCCTTTGAAGCAGCTGGGGCCAAGGTCAATCTAGTTCCCTTTGTTACTTTGGACGAAGTGGCCATTGTCAAGTCTGTTGACACAATGGTTGACAACATTGACAAGGCAAATATCATCTTCTTTGCAGGTGGTTTCTCTGCTGCAGATGAGCCAGATGGGTCAGCTAAGTTTATCGTCAACATCCTGCTCAACGAGAAGGTCAAGAAAGCCATTGATGCTTTCATCAGTCGTGGTGGCCTCATCATTGGTATCTGTAATGGATTCCAAGCTCTAGTTAAATCCAGTCTTCTTCCTTACGGAAACTTTGAAGATGCAGGTGCTAGTAGCCCAACTCTCTTTTACAATGATGCTAATCAACACGTGGCTAAGATGGTTGAAACCCGCATTGCCAATACTAACTCGCCTT
Organism: Streptococcus sp. HMSC062B01; assembly: GCF_001811085.1. Taxonomy (NCBI): domain Bacteria; kingdom Bacillati; phylum Bacillota; class Bacilli; order Lactobacillales; family Streptococcaceae; genus Streptococcus; species Streptococcus sp. HMSC062B01. Next base: position 181,190 of record NZ_KZ672782.1, on the reverse strand, counting down.
GGCTGACTGGTGTGCAAGTGGGAGATATCCATGCTATTCCGGTTTCACATGGTGAAGGGAAATTTGTTGTAACGGCTGAGGAATTTGCTGAACTGCGTGACAATGGTCAGATTTGGAGCCAGTACGTAGATTTTGATGGTCAGCCAAGCATGGATAGTAAGTATAATCCAAATGGCTCTCTCTACGCTATCGAAGGGATTACAAGCAAGAACGGCCAAATCATTGGTAAAATGGGTCACTCAGAACGTTATGAAGACGGTCTTTTCCAAAATATTCCAGGCCAGAAAGACCAGAAATTATTTGAAAGTGCTGTTCGTTATTTCCAAGCGGGTCAAGATAACACTGGCTTGTAATAGAAAGTAATCAAAAAGGAGTCTACTTGGTCTGAAAGGCCAGGTTTTCTCCCTTTTCAGGATAAAAGAATTTAGGTAAAAAAATGACATACGAAGTAAAGTCACTTAATGAAGAATGTGGTGTTTTCGGTATTTGGGGACATCCGGATGCGGCTAAATTGACCTATTTTGGGCTCCATAGTCTTCAGCACCGAGGTCAGGAGGGGGCAGGAATCCTCTCCAATGACCAAGGACAACTAAAGCGCCATCGTGATATGGGACTTCTATCAGAAGTGTTCAGAAATCCAGCTAATTTGGATAAACTGACTGGAACGAGTGCGATTGGGCACGTTCGTTATGCGACTGCAGGAGAAGCTTCTGCGGATAATATCCAGCCTTTCATTTTTCGTTTTCATGATATGCAGTTTGGATTGGCTCATAACGGGAATCTAACTAATGCCGAATCTCTTAAGAAAGAATTGGAACAAAGAGGCGCTATTTTCAGCTCAACCTCTGATTCTGAAATCTTGGCTCACCTGATTCGCCGTAGTCACAATCCGAACTTGATGGGCAAAATCAAGGAGGCACTCAGTCTTGTCAAAGGTGGGTTTGCTTATATTCTACTTTTTGAAGACAAGTTGATTGCGGCTCTTGACCCAAATGGCTTCCGTCCTCTTTCAATCGGGAAAATGGGGAATGGAGCAGTTGTGGTTTCTTCTGAAACTTGTGCCTTTGAAGTCATCGGTGCTGAGTGGATTCGCGATGTGAAGCCAGGAGAGATTGTTATCATTGATGACAGTGGCATCCAGTATGATAGTTATACGAATGATACCCAGTTGGCGATTTGCTCTATGGAGTATATCTACTTTGCCCGCCCTGACTCTAATATTCATGGTGTTAATGTCCATACAGCCCGCAAGAGAATGGGGGCTCAATTGGCGCGTGAATTCAAACATGAGGCGGATATCGTAGTCGGTGTTCCGAATTCTTCACTAAGCGCAGCCATGGGCTTTGCGGAAGAATCTGGTCTGCCAAACGAAATGGGGCTTATCAAAAACCAATACACCCAACGCACCTTTATCCAGCCGACTCAAGAATTGCGGGAGCAAGGGGTGCGGATGAAACTGTCTGCTGTTTCGGGCGTTGTCAAAGGCAAACGTGTGGTTATGATTGATGATTCCATTGTTAGGGGGACAACCTCTCGCCGTATCGTTCAGCTTTTGAAAGAAGCAGGTGCATCTGAAGTTCACGTTGCTATTGGAAGTCCTGCGCTAGCTTATCCATGTTTCTATGGGATTGATATCCAGACGCGTCAGGAACTGATTGCTGCCAATCATACCGTTGAAGAAACCTGCCAAATCATTGGTGCGGATAGCCTGACCTATCTTTCGATTGATGGCTTGATTAGCTCTATCGGGATTGAAACAGATGCACCAAACGGTGGTCTCTGTGTCGCTTACTTTGACGGTGACTACCCAACTCCTCTCTACGACTATGAAGAAGAATATCGTAGAAGCTTAGGGGATAAGACGAGTTTTTACAAATAGACAGATGAAATTCTCCATGAAAGAAAAGGAAGAGGAGACAAAATGACAAATAAGAATGCATACGCTCAATCTGGTGTGGATGTTGAAGCGGGTTATGAAGTTGTTGAACGGATTAAAAAGCACGTGGCTCGTACGGAGCGTGCAGGGGTAATGGGAGCTTTGGGTGGCTTTGGTGGCATGTTTGACCTTTCAAAGACGGGGGTCAAAGAACCCGTCTTGATCTCAGGGACTGACGGTGTCGGAACTAAGCTCATGTTGGCTATCAAGTATGACAAGCACGATACCATCGGGCAGGACTGTGTGGCCATGTGTGTCAATGACATCATCGCTGCAGGTGCGGAGCCCCTCTATTTCCTCGACTATGTGGCGACTGGTAAGAATGAACCAGCCAAGCTAGAACAAGTCGTTGCTGGTGTGGCAGAAGGTTGTGTGCAGGCAGGCGCTGCCCTCATCGGTGGGGAAACGGCTGAAATGCCTGGTATGTATGGCGAAGATGACTACGACTTGGCTGGTTTTGCAGTCGGTGTGGCTGAAAAATCTCAAATCATTGACGGCTCAAAGGTAGCAGAAGGCGATGTTCTTCTCGGGCTTGCTTCAAGTGGGATTCACTCAAATGGTTACTCACTCGTGCGTCGTGTCTTTGCGGACTACACGGGTGAGGAAGTCTTACCAGAATTGAAAGGCAAGAAACTCAAGGAAGTCCTTCTTGAGCCGACTCGTATCTATGTCAAAGCTGTCTTGCCACTCATCAAGGAAGGGTTGGTCAACGGTATTGCCCACATCACAGGTGGTGGCTTTATCGAAAATGTCCCACGTATGTTTGCAGATGACTTGGCTGCTGAGATTGAGGAAAACAAGGTTCCAGTGCTTCCGATTTTCAAAGCTCTTGAAAAGTACGGTGAAATCAAGCATGAAGAAATGTTTGAAATCTTCAATATGGGTGTGGGACTCATGCTGGCAGTTAGCCCTGAAAATGTAGGCCGTGTCAAGGAATTGTTGGATGAACCAATCTATGAAATTGGTCGCATCGTCAAGAAAGAAAACGAAAGTGTCATCATCAAATGAAAAAAATAGCGGTTTTTGCCTCTGGTAATGGCTCAAATTTTCAGGTGATTGCCGAAGAATTTCCAGTGGAGTTTGTTTTTTCAGACCATCGTGACGCCTATGTGCTCGAGCGTGCAGACAAGCTCGGCGTTCTGTCCTATGCTTTTGAACTCAAGGAGTTTGAGAACAAGGCAGACTACGAAGCAGCTCTTGTTGAACTCTTGGAAGAACACCAGATTGACTTGGTTTGCCTAGCAGGATATATGAAAATCGTTGGGCCAACTTTGCTCGCTGCTTACGAGGGTCGGATCATTAACATTCATCCAGCCTACCTACCAGAATTTCCAGGAGCTCATGGAATTGAGGATGCTTGGAATGCTGGGGTTGCTGAGAGCGGCGTGACCATTCACTGGGTAGACTCAGGTGTAGATACAGGCAAGGTCATCAAACAAGTCCGTATGCCACGTCTTGCTGATGATACTATCGAAAGCTTTGAAGCTCGCATTCATGAAGCAGAGTACAAGTTGTATCCAGAGGTGTTGGATAGTTTGGGAGTTGCACGAAAATAAGAAGGAAGTCATAGATGATTTTGTGGCAAGGATTAAAAGTCATCTGCTAAGGAGAATTTATGGGTTTATTTGATTTTTTTAAGAAGAAATCTTCTGGTGAGGAAAAGCCGATTGAAGATGGAGACAAAACTGTTGTTCAATCTGATAATACAGATGATAGCGCTCCAGGATGGGAAGCCATTGATGCAGAATTTGATCGTCTCTATCCTGATCAGCCCAATCCCCGGCATTATGGAACACTTATCAAATATATGTTTGGAGGTCCAGATCCTCTTGATGGTATCAGTGTTTATGATGCGGGGGAATTTTGGCATTTTGTTGGCTATGGCTTGTCGGAGTTATACACAAAAGAAAGCTCAGACCCTGAATACAGTGGTTATGGGATTGAATTGACTTTTAAGTTAAAGAAATCAGATAATGACGAAGAAGAAATCAAAAATGGCTGCGGTTTATTGCAATATGTGGCAAGATATATTTTTAAAACGGGTAAAGTTGTTTTACCAGAAGAATACATTTACACCAAGCAAACGGTAGGAATTGATGCCCATCAAAAATCAAAGTTGACAGGTTTTCTGACTGCTCGCGATAATCTAGCTAAGCCCCTAGACACTCCGCATGGAAAAGTAGAATTTGTAACCTTGATTGGTGCGACAGATGCAGAACTGCGAAGCGTGTATGAAAGTGAAACAAGTAAGCTTGAGGTAAGAAAATTATTGCAAGAACTTGGGAATCAGATTACAGACTATGATCGCCAGTCTTTAGTTTAAATGATGTGAAAGATACAAGGAAAGGAAAGAAAATGACTAAACGCGCCTTAATCAGCGTCTCAGACAAAGCAGGCATTGTTGAATTTGCCCAAGAACTCAAAAAACTCGGTTGGGAGATCATCTCGACAGGTGGAACAAAGGTTGCCCTCGATAGTGCTGGGGTAGAGACCATTGCTATTGACGACGTGACTGGCTTCCCAGAAATGATGGATGGTCGTGTCAAGACCCTGCACCCGAATATCCACGGTGGGCTCCTCGCTCGTCGTGATCTCGATAGCCATTTAGAGGCGGCTAAAGATAATAATATTGAGCTTATTGACCTTGTGGTGGTCAACCTTTATCCATTCAAGGAAACGATTCTCAAATCAGATGTGACATACGCTGATGCGGTGGAGAATATCGATATCGGCGGGCCATCTATGCTTCGTTCAGCAGCTAAAAACCACGCCAGCGTAACAGTTGTGGTAGACCCTGCTGATTATGCTGTAGTTCTTGAAGAATTGTCAGCCAATGGCGAAACTACTTACGAAACTCGCCAACGTTTAGCAGCAAAAGTTTTCCGCCACACAGCGGCTTATGATGCCTTGATTGCAGAGTATTTTACTACTCAAGTCGGAGAAAGCAAGCCTGAAAAATTGACCTTGACTTATGACCTCAAGCAAGCTATGCGTTACGGTGAGAACCCTCAACAGGATGCGGACTTCTACCAAAAAGCCTTGCCGACAGACTACTCGATTGCTTCAGCAAAACAGCTCAACGGTAAAGAATTGTCCTTCAATAACATCCGTGACGCTGATGCGGCCATTCGTATCATTCGTGACTTCAAAGGCCGTCCAACTGTTGTGGCTTTGAAACACATGAACCCATGCGGTATCGGTCAAGCTGATGACATCGAAACTGCTTGGGATTACGCTTATGAGTCTGACCCGGTGTCTATCTTTGGTGGAATTGTCGTCCTTAACCGTGAGGTGGATGCTGCGACAGCTGAGAAGATGCATGGTGTCTTCCTTGAAATCATCATTGCACCGAGCTATACAGATGAAGCGCTAGCCATTTTGACCAACAAAAAGAAAAACTTGCGTATCCTCGCCTTGCCATTTGATGCTCAAGATGCTAGTGAGGTAGAGGCAGAATACACAGGTGTTGTTGGTGGTCTCCTTGTTCAAAATCAAGACGTGGTCAAAGAGAGCCCAGCTGACTGGCAAGTGGTGACCAAGCGCCAACCAACTGAGACAGAAGCGACAGCTCTTGAGTTTGCTTGGAAGGCAATCAAGTATGTGAAATCAAACGGTATCATCGTGACCAACGACCACATGACACTTGGTGTTGGCCCGGGTCAGACTAACCGTGTGGCCTCTGTTCGTATCGCCATTGATCAAGCTAAAGATCGTCTTGATGGTGCTGTGCTTGCTTCCGACGCCTTCTTCCCATTTGCCGATAACGTGGAAGAAATCGCCAAAGCGGGTATCAAGGCTATCATCCAGCCTGGGGGCTCGGTTCGTGACCAAGAGTCTATCGAAGCTGCGGACAAATATGGTTTGACCATGATCTTCACTGGAGTGAGACATTTTAGACATTGATAATAGACCTGTCCATTTTCTATATATTTTTCCTTTTAAAGACTCTAGGTAAAGGAAGAAACGCCTTAGTTAAGTAGGAAATTTGTTTGTTTGACGAAAGTGAGTCAACAAACTTTCCATAAAACAAAAGCTAAAAAAGCTATCGATTCAGTTAATCGGTAGCTTTTTGTTTAAATAAGTGTTCATATTATATATTTTAGCAAACAAATTAAAGGTATCTAACAAAATAACTTTTCATTTTAGGTAAAACACGATATAATATAAACATCAATGAAAGCGCTTTTACAAAAGGGTGTAAATGCTTGATAGAGTTCGTTTTTTACTACTATTAACGACTTTTATCAGAGGCAATAAACTTAATCTTATAAAAGTCTCCGCGTTTGTAACTCTCAACATATTCCAGGATTTGTCCAGTACTTTCAAGCTGAGTAGTTTTCACTTGATGTACAGAAGGAAATTGAGGATCGATTCCTAGTTTTTCAGCTACATGCTTAGGTGTTGGGAAAACAATTTCGTTGATTTCTTCAAAGGGTTCATCGTTCATATGAATATGATAATCTGCTTTGAAGCGACCATAAATAGAACTATAGTACTCTAAGTTTGGATAGTTCGCATTTACATATTGTTCTGGGATATAGGATTGCTGATAGATATAGGTCACACCATTGGTTTCTCTGACCCGTTCGATCCTATAATAGAATTGGTTGCTCTTTAGACCGAGTTTGTCTAGAATGGCTCCATCGTTTCCACGCTCAATGGATAAGACAGTGACATGGTCACTTTGGGATGGAAAAACCTCTACATCAGAAAATTCGACTAGTTTATGCTTACGGGCTCTAGATACGAAGGTGCCTTTTCCTTGCTGGCGGATAATATATCCGTCGTTGGCAAGATCGTTTAGTGCTCTGACGACAGTGATAGAACTAACATCATACATCTGTATCAATTCAGCCTCAGTGTAAAACTTATCACCATTTTCAAATTGACCAGAAATGATTTTTTGTTTTAGTTCATCTTTTATGTATTGGTATTTAGGGATTGCCATTGTTATTTCACCTCACTTCTATTCCCTCTTACTAGAATTTTACCATATTTTCTAAAAAATAGTTCAAAACTATTGACTTTTTTTCAAAATATTATTATATTAATTAATGAAAGAGTTTTCTTTGAAAGAGGGTGGGCGTTTGGAAAGATTTGAAGTGTCTGATAATTTTCTACTAGATCAGAAGCCATTTAAGATTTTATCGGGTGCAATCCACTACTTTCGAGTGCATCCAGATGACTGGCATCATTCGCTTTACAACTTAAAAGCTTTAGGATTTAATACGGTTGAGACTTATGTTCCTTGGAATGTACATGAGCCCGAGAAGGGACGGTTCAATTTTCAAGGACAGTTGGACTTAGAAAGGTTCTTGCAGATAGCTCAAGACTTAGGACTTTACGCTATTGTTCGACCGTCGCCTTTCATCTGTGCAGAGTGGGAGTTTGGTGGCTTACCAGCTTGGCTCTTGACAGAAGACATGAGGATTCGTTCATCTGATCCCAGATTTATTGAGGCTGTAGCGGCTTACTACGATGAACTGCTTCCTCGCTTAACGCCTAGATTATTGGATCGGGGTGGCAATATTCTCATGATGCAGGTTGAGAATGAGTATGGTTCCTATGGTGAGGATAAAGCTTATCTCAGAGCTGTCAGAGACCTAATGATAGAGCGAGGCGTAACCTGTCCACTCTTTACCTCAGATGGCCCTTGGCGAGCAACTTTAGAAGCAGGTACACTGATTGATGAGGATTTGTTGGTTACTGGAAACTTTGGTTCTCGAGCAGATGAAAATTTTGCTTCGATGAAAGAATTTTTCCAAGAGCATGACAAGAAGTGGCCACTCATGTGTATGGAATTTTGGGACGGCTGGTTTAATCGTTGGAAGGAACCTATTATTACAAGGGATCCTGAGGAATTAGCAGAAGCCGTTCATGAGGTTCTCAAGCAAGGTTCGATCAATCTTTATATGTTTCATGGGGGAACCAACTTTGGTTTCATGAATGGTTGTTCAGCGCGTGGAACAATTGATCTCCCGCAAGTCACTTCCTATGACTACGATGCCTTGCTAAATGAAGCTGGAAATCCAACACCCAAGTATTTTGCAGTTCAAAAGATGTTAAAGACTTATTACCCAGAATTCCCACAAATGGAACCTCTGGTGAAAGGCAGCTTTGAACAAAAAAATATTTCCTTGAGCGACAAGGTTAGTTTGTTTGAAACTTGGGCGGATTTGGCAGAACCTGTTCAAAGTCTCTATCCTAAAAAGATGGAGGAACTAGGACAGAACTACGGTTATCTACTCTATCATACAGAAGCTGACTGGGATGCAGATCAAGAAAAGATTCGTATTATTGACGGTCGCGATCGGATGCAACTTTTTGTAGACCAAGAACATATTGCTACCCAATATCAAACTGAAATTGGTGCAGATATCTTTGTCGATAGACAGGTCAAAACGAAGCATAGTATTGACATCCTCGTAGAAAATATGGGTCGAGTCAACTACGGCCATAAACTCTTGGCAGATACTCAGAGAAAAGGTATCCGAACAGGGATCTGCAAGGACTTACACTTCATGCTAGATTGGCAACATTACTGCCTTACTTTAGATCAACCTGAAAAGATTGACTTTTCAAAAGAATGGTACCCGGGGCATCCAGCTTTCTATGCCTTTGATTTTAACCTAGAAATGAAAGCGCTTAAAGACACCTATCTTGATTTGACAGACTTTGGGAAAGGCGTCGCTTTTATCAATGGAGTCAATATTGGGCGTTTCTGGAATGTCGGGCCAACCTTATCTCTTTATATTCCTCATGGCCTTCTAAAGGAAGGAGCAAACCGTATCATTATTTTTGAGACGGAAGGGGAATTTAAAGATTCTATTCATCTTGTTAACCAACCTACATTTAAAAATATAAAGGGGGAAAATTTATGACAATCGTAGGGAATCGAATCGACGGACGTCTGATTCATGGACAAGTAGCCAATCTTTGGACTACTAAGCTTAATGTGACACGCATCATGGTAATTGATGACGAAGTGGCACAAAATGATATTGAAAAGAGCGGGCTCAAGTTGGCAACACCGCCAGGAGTGAAGCTCAGCATTCTGCCAATCGCTAAAGCAGCAGAAAATATCTTGGCTGGAAAATATGACTCACAACGACTCTTTATCGTTGCTCGTAAACCAGACCGTTTCCTTCGTTTGGTAGAGGCTGGTGTGCCACTAGAAACACTTAATGTCGGAAATATGTCTCAGTCAGACGAAACTCGTCCAATCACTCGCTCCATCAATGTGGTTGATGCGGATGTGGAAGCTTTCCACAAACTGCATGAAAAAGGCGTGAAGCTGACAGCTCAGATGGTTCCAAATGATCCGGTTGCGGATTTTATGAATTTGTTAAAATAAGGAAAAATTTTTAGGAGGTCTTTGTCATGATACAATGGTGGCAAATTTTACTACTCACTCTGTACTCAGCTTATCAAATCTGCGATGAGTTGACGATCGTTTCATCAGCAGGCTCACCAGTCTTTGCTGGTTTCATTACAGGACTTGTCATGGGAGATTTAGGGACAGGTCTCGTTATCGGAGCTTCTCTTCAATTGACGGTACTCGGTGTTGGTACTTTCGGTGGAGCTTCTCGTATTGACGCGACTTCTGGTGCCGTTCTTGCAACTGCCTTCTCAGTAGCACAAGGTATCAAACCAGAAATTGCGATTTCAACTATTGCCGTTCCAGTAGCAGGTCTTTTGACTTATGCGGATATCCTTGGTCGGATGAGTACAACTGCCTTTGCACACCGTATTGATGCTGCAATCGAACGCTTTGACTATAAAGGAATTGAACGCAACTATCTCCTTGGTGCTCTTCCTTGGGCTCTCTCTCGTGCCCTTCCAGTCTTCTTAGCTCTTGCTTTTGGTGGTGCTTTTGTTCAATCTATTGTAGACTTTGTTGAACAATATAAATGGATTGCGAATGGTTTGACCCTTGCAGGACGTATGCTTCCAGGTCTTGGATTCGCCATCTTGCTTCACTACTTGCCTGTGAAACGTCACCTTCACTATCTTGCTCTTGGTTTTGGCTTGACAGCAATGTTAACAGTGCTCTACAGCAACGTTCAAAGCCTTGGTACTGCAGTGTCTAGCATTGTTGGCTCTGAAGTGTTCTCTAAACTTCCAAAAGAACAAGCTATTACTTTTGTTAACAACTTCAAGAGTGTATCTATGATTGGTATTGCCATTATCGGTGTCTTCCTTGCAGTACAACACTTCAAAAACAGCCAACGTACAGTCGTAGCTGCTCCAGTAACTGAATCAGAAAGCGGGGAAATTGAAGATGACGAATTCTAATTACAAACTCACTAAAGAGGATTTCAAACAAATCAACAAACGTAGCCTTTTCACCTTCCAATTGGGTTGGAACTACGAACGGATGCAGGCTTCTGGTTACCTTTACATGCTTCTTCCACAATTGCGGAAAATGTATGGAGACGGCACACCCGAATTGAAAGAAATGATGAAATTGCATACGCAATTCTTCAATACTTCACCATTCTTCCACACCATTATCACTGGTTTTGATTTGGCCTTGGAAGAAAAAGACGGTGTCAACTCTAAAGATGCAGTTAACGGGATCAAGACAGGTCTCATGGGACCATTTGCCCCTCTTGGAGACTCTATCTTTGGATCTTTGGTTCCAGCTATTATGGGATCTATCGCAGCAACAATCGCGTCACAAGGTCAACCATGGGGTATTTTCCTTTGGATCGCGGTAGCAGTAGCCTATGATATCTTCCGTTGGAAACAGTTGGAATTTGCTTATAAAGAAGGTACCAACTTAATCAACAACATGCAAAGTACCTTGACAGCTTTGATCGAAGCTGCTTCTGTACTTGGTATCTTCATGGTCGGTGCCTTGATCGCGTCTATGATCAATGTCGATGTATCATGGATGCCACACATCGGGGACAAAGCTATCGATATCCAAGACATGCTTAACTTGATCTTCCCACGTTTGGTTCCAGCTATCATCACAGGTGTAATCTTCTGGTTGCTTGGACGTAAGGGTATGAACTCTACAAAAGCTATCTTGCTCATCATTCTTGCAGCAGTTGCTTTCTCAGCATTCGGTCATTTCTTCTTTGGAATGGCGTAATGGAGTAATTTATGAGTAAGCAATTAGTATTAATTAGCCACGGTCGTTTCTGTGAAGAGTTAAAACACAGTACAGAGATGATAATGGGCCCACAAGAGTCCATCCATAGTGTTGCCTTGCTTCCAGAAGAAGGACCAGACGATTTTTTGGCAAAATTTTTAGATACTATCAAAGATTTTGATGACTATCTGGTATTTGCAGATCTCTTAGGAGGCACACCATGTAATGTTGTTAGTCGCTTGATTATGGAAGGTAAAGAAATTGAACTCTATGCTGGTATGAATTTACCAATGGTGATTGAGTTTATCAATTCTTCCTTGATCGGCGCCGACAGCAACTATCAAGAAAAAGCTGCCGAAAGCATTGTTAAAGTCAACGACCTCTTAGCAGGACTTGCTGACGATGATGAAGACGAGTAGGCAGGTGTCGAAAAAAGTCTTGTAGACACCAGTCACTATTTAGGGTTTTATAGACTACAAATGAGGGGAGAGGGAGCTTTTCCTCTCCTCTTTTTTAAGAATAAATGTTTGAAAACATTCGAATAAAATAGAAAGGAAACAAAAAAGAAAATGCTTAATTATTCAAGAGAGCAATTAGTAGACTTAGGAGCTGAAATCACCACGCGCGAAATCCACCAACAACCACAAGTTTGGCAGACAGCCTTCGATGCTTATAGAGCTCACCAAACTGAAATTGAGGCTTTCATAGACTCGATTGATGGTAAGCATGACTATGTCAAGGTTATCTTTACTGGAGCGGGTACTTCTGCCTACGTTGGGGATACTTTAATTCCCTATCTCAGAAGTATTTACGATGAGCGAAAATGGAATTTCAACTCGGTTGCGACAACGGATATTGTAGCCAATCCTTTGACTCATTTGCGTAAGGATGTTCCGACAGTCTTGGTTTCCTTTGCCCGTAGTGGTAATTCTCCTGAGAGTGTAGCAACAGTCGATTTAGCTAAACAGTTGGTAGATGAGCTTTATCAGGTAACAATTACCTGTGCAGCAGAAGGGAAATTAGCCCAGCAGGCTCATGGGGACGAGAGAAACCTGCTTTTGCTCCAACCTTCTCCATCTAATGATGCTGGTTTTGCTATGACATCGAGCTTCACTTCTATGATGCTAACGGCATTACTGGTCTTTGATACATCCGAACTTGCAGTAAAAGAGGAAAAAGTTGCGTCTTTGATTGCTTTAAGCCAGCAAACTTTAGACCGAGTAGATGAGATTCAAAATTTGGTAAACTTAGACTTCAATCGCGTTATCTACCTGGGAGCAGGCCCCTTCTTTGGTCTAGCCCATGAGGCTCAATTGAAGATTCTAGAATTGACGGCCGGCCAAGTGGCAACAATGTATGAAAGTCCAGTCGGCTTTCGACATGGACCAAAGTCCTTGGTCAATGAGCAGACAATTGTCCTGATCTTTGGATCGACAGATCCATATACCAAGCAATACGATCTAGATTTAGTCAGAGAAGTTGCTGGAGATGAGATTGCCCGCAAGGTTATTTTGCTGACAGACAAGGCAGAAGGATTGGCAAAAGTAGAAGAAGTAGAAATGGCAAGTGAATTACTGGATGATATCTATCGGACCTTCCCTTATATCATTTATGGCCAGCTTTTTGCTTTGCTTACTTCTTTGAAAGTTAAAAATCGACCAGATACACCTTCGCCAACTGGTACAGTTAACCGTGTTGTGCAGGGAGTCGTTATTCATCCTTTTGCTAAATAGGAAAAAAGAGGATTAGTTGTAGTGCTTGGCTCTACTCAATAGGATTTAAGCGAACAAGATTCTTTCGAAAAGTGCCCACAGCTGGTTTGATAAAGTAGAAGAAACTCTTTAATAAGTAGGTGTTTTTAGGATGGGTACTGTGTTATAGTAAAAGAAGTATGGGATAGGAATTGCTAAAGAAGATTCTGATTTCCCTCTTTTACATTTTCATCACAAGGAGTTATTATGAAATCGTATCAAAAAGATCTATTTGGAGAGTTTCAAGGGCAAAACATTTTTCGCTTCACCTTTGAAAACGATCTGGGCTATCGTCTCAGTGTTATGAACTATGGAGCGACGATCCTGGAATACCAAACACCAGATAAAAAAGGCCAGTTTGCTAATGTTGTTTTAGGATTTGATCAATTTGAAGATTATATTGGCAATAGCCCTAAACATGGAGCCAGTATTGGACCTGTAGCTGGTCGAATTGCCGGGGCAAGTTTTGAATTGGGTGGAGAAACCTATCACCTGGAAGCCAACAATGGTCAAAACTGCAATCACAGTGGATCGACTGGTTGGGACAGTGCTGTTTTTCAAGTGGAAGAAGTCACTGACGAAGGCCTAGTCCTTTTTACAGAAAGAGCAGATGGGACTGGAGGTTTTCCAGGTCATCTCAAGGTTTGGATTTCTTATACACTTTCTGAAAAAGGGGAGCTGGAAATTTCTTATCAGGTACAAACTGACCGAGATACCCTTATCAATCCAACCAACCATAGCTATTTTAATCTTTCAGCTGATTTTGCTCAGACCATTGATGACCATGTCTTTCAGGTAGATAGCTTGGGGGTTTATCCAATTGCGGCGGATGGAGTACCAGCTAAAGAGGTAGAAACAAGTGATTTTGTAAAGCATCTGCAGCAAGCTATGCTCCTGAAGGACCTCTTTGCTGAAAAGGATGAGCAGGTTCGATTGGTGTCAGGCCTAGATCATCCTTTTGCACTGAAGCCAGGACATGAAACGGCAGGCTTCCTCTATCATCAGGAATCCGGGCGTTTCTTGACCTTTAAGACAGAGGCGCCATGTTTGGTAGTCTATACCGCAAATTGTGTTGATGAAGAAATTCGTTTTGCTGGTCAGACAATGAAACAGCACAATGGAGTAGCGCTTGAAATGCAGGCTCTTCCTGATGCTATACATAGCCATCAGAAAGACCAGGTCATTGTTAGGGCTGGTCAGGAGTTTACCAGCACAACCACTTATCATGCAATTGCTAAATAAAAAATAGGCAGGGATAGATATCCCGGTCTATTTTTTTATGTATTCATATCCATCCACAGACGGATGCAGTTTTTGGTGGAAGTGTTAAAATAATTTTACTCAGCAACAGACAGCTCGATACTTCCGGCGCTATCTCTTACAAAAACTTTTCCGCTACTCTTATCCAGTTGGCGTTTCAGTTTAGAACCAACCTCGTCATTTTCACCTGTGATAGATTGAAAATTGTGGGGGACAGTGATGCTACCCATGCTTGTTTCTATATCAAATGAAAGAGTTTCAAGGCTTTCTTTGACTAAGTTTAGCTGAATATCACCTAAGCTATTGTCAATATTGATATCACCTGACAGAGTGAGTTGCTGAGAGTTAATGCTACCTGATGAAAGCTTAATTGTGCTATCTGATAGCTTACTTTTATTTAGGTTGATATCCCCTAGAGAACTTGCTAAATACCCTTTTTCAACAGTAGTGTTATCGATAGTCACACTGCCTGATGAGAGCTTAAGATCCAATTTTTGGATGGTCAGATCAGATAAAGAGACATCTCCAAGAGAATTCGATAAGTCTCCCGTGGAAATCGTACTGTTTTTGACGGTTAGGCTGCCTGCTGAAAGACTAAGGTCTAATTTTTGAACGGACAAGCCAGATAGGGAAACGTCACCTAGACTGCTGTTGCCTTTAAGGGTTGAAAGTTTTGTTCCCTTAGGTAGGCTGAGGGTAACCGTTGAACGCCCTCCTTCGTTGTCAAAAAAGTTCAAGATAGAACGGATGCCACTGCTCCAGCCGAAAGTTATCAGGGGCCTTGGTTGCTGAATCTTTAAGGTTCCTTGATTGGCTGAGGTAACAATTCGCTCAGAAGCTTCCTTGCCTTGATAATAGGTCAAATGTGTTTTATCATCTTCTGATTCTTCAATGACTAGGTTTCGATTTCCGAGATCGATATCCAGAGCAGAAATATCGGAGAAGTCCTCTGTCTTTTTACTGTATTTGGTATGATTGGCTTGCAACAAGTGGTTTATGCCACCAGTTGCAGTTCCTGTAGCAATCAAAGCACCTCCTAGTAGACATGCTGAGATTCCGACAGTTAGTAATGTTTTTTTCCAGTTAGGCATGGCGTGCTCCTTTCTTTGAAAGTCGTTTCGCTAGCTTGATAAAGTTGTTTTTGGTGAACTGTATGAGCGGTGAAACACCTAAAGCGCAGAAAGCGGATAGTCCAAAACCTAGAAGGCTGATTCCAATAGTAAGTAGGAAACTAGGAATCGAAACTCCTAGTGAGATGGTCAGGCTGTCCCAGATCGAGCTGATACCAAAGACAAAAAAGGCGAAAGAGCCGATAGCTAGGACAAAAGCAAAAACTCCAATCAAGAAGAAGAAGACAAAGACTAAAATAGCGACGACCAGAGCCAGCGGAATAGCTAGAGGTGCTGCTAGAATAGATAGGATAGCAATTTGGATAACATTCTTAGTATTCTTTGGCTCGTCTTCTTCTATGATCTTATCTAAGAGGTTGACCATGATTTCATGTGCGGCTTCACGAGGACTGCCGAGTTCGGCTATGACTTGGGATTCATTTTCAGGACCTGCTTCATCAAAATACTCAACAAAGTAGTCCATAGCTTCTTGATAATCGTGTCTGGGGAGTTTCTTCAGATATTTATCTAACTGAGCGAGATATTCAGTTCTTGTCATGATGGATGTTCCCTTCTATAATATTGTTGATTGTACTAATATACTGATTCCATTCTTCTCTGAGCTTGTTGAGCTGGTCGAGCCCCGAACCTGTGAGAGAATAATATTTTCTTTTACGACCTTGAAACTCTTGTGAGTAGGTGGTTAGGTAGCTATTCTTTTCTAATTTTTTCAGAATTGGGTAAAGAGTGGACTCTTTGATATTGGCTAACAATTTAATGGTCTGGCTGATTTCATAACCGTAGGAATCTTCTTTTTCTACGAGAGCCAAAATGAGAAACTCAATTAGGGCTGATGAGGTTGGGAAGTAATACACATTTTTTCCTCCTTTATCAATATAAAAAATATTTATATATAATTATTTTATATATAAATTATATACATAATAAAATGACTTGTCAAGAAAATATATAAAAATTTTATATATAAATTTTTTCACTTAGAAACAAAATAGATTTAGGATTGAAAACTGAGTGAATAAAATGGTAAAATAGAGTATATTTATTGAATGATTTGGAATGACGAATGAAAAAACATCAAACAATTTACACTTTTTTGTGGAGAACCCTGCTTTATTTTGTTATCTTTTTAGCACTTCTCTATTTCTTTAGTTACCTGGGTCAAGGCCAGGGTGGCTTTATTTACAATGAATTTTAAGATTAAAAGAGGTATCCTTTCGTGACGAATACGACCATTAACGATATGATTGAAACAATTGAGCACTATGCTCAGACACAACCAGACTTTCCTGTATACAATGTATTGGGAGAGGTTCATACATACGCTGACTTGAAGGCTGATTCAGATTCGCTAGCTGCTAAGATTGACAGTCTTGGTTTGCCTGCTAAATCTCCTGTCGTGGTCTATGGTGGCCAAGAGTACGAGATGCTTGCGACCTTTGTAGCCTTGACCAAGTCAGGTCATGCTTATATTCCGATTGATAGTCATTCAGCTTTGGAGCGCGTGGCAGCAATTGTAGAAGTTGCTGAGCCAAGCTTGATCATTGCAATTGCAGACTTTCCTATGGAAGTAACTGTTCCAAGCCTGAGCTTAGCAGAATTACAGGCAAGCTTTGCTCAAAAGGCAGCTTATGAAATCACTCATTCTGTCAAGGGAGATGATAATTACTACATTATCTTTACCTCTGGAACAACAGGAAAACCCAAAGGGGTTCAAATTTCCCATGACAATTTGCTGAGCTTTACCAACTGGATGATTACGGATAAAGAGTTCGCAACGCCTGCGCAACCGCAAATGTTGGCTCAGCCTCCGTACTCGTTTGATTTGTCTGTTATGTATTGGGCACCGACTCTGGCTTTGGGAGGAACGCTGTTTGCACTTCCAAGTGCTATTACGCAAGACTTTAAGCAACTCTTTGAAACTATTTTGAGCTTGCCGATTGCTATCTGGACCTCAACACCATCTTTTGCAGATATGGCCATGCTCTCAGATGATTTCAATAGCCAAAAGATGCCGGGTCTGACTCATTTCTACTTTGATGGAGAAGAGTTGACAGTCAAGACAGCTCAAAAACTGCGTGACCGTTTCCCAAATGCTCGTATCATCAATGCCTATGGACCGACAGAAGCGACTGTGGCTTTATCAGCTGTGGCTGTTACAGATGAAATGCTAGCTACCATGAAACGTCTGCCAATAGGCTATACTAAGGAAGATTCTCCAACCTTTATCATTGATGAAAACGGCCAGAAGCTTCCGAATGGTGAGCAAGGAGAAATTATCGTTTCTGGTCCAGCTGTGTCCAAGGGTTATATGAACAATCCAGAAAAAACAGCAGAGGCTTTCTTTGAATTTGAGGGCTTGCCTGCTTATCATACTGGAGATGTGGGTTCTATGACTGATGAAGGACTCTTGCTTTACGGCGGACGGATGGATTTCCAGATTAAATTTAATGGCTACCGCATCGAGCTGGAGGACGTTTCACAAAATCTTAATAAATCAAAATACATTGATTCGGCAGTGGCTGTGCCTCGCTATAACAAGGACCACAAGGTACAAAATCTTTTGGCCTATGTTATCTTAAAAGATGGGGTGGCAGAACAGTTTGAGCGTGAGATTGATATTACAAAAGCTATTAAGGAAGACTTGGAAGATATCATGATGTCTTATATGATGCCATCTAAATTCCTTTATCGTGAATCTTTACCTCTGACACCTAATGGTAAGATCGATATCAAGGGCTTAATCAGCGAGGTCAATAACCGATGATGGAAATTTTAAAACAACTTCCTCACCTAGAACCTTACGGCGACCCCCAATATTTTGTATATATTATCTTAGCAGTTCTACCTATCTTCATCGGGCTCTTCTTTAAAAAAAGATTTCCGCTTTATGAAGTCTTGGTCAGCCTAGCCTTCATCATCTTTATGTTGGTAGGACCCGATCTGACTCAGTTTCTTGCCTTTACCTTTTACGTAGTTTGGCAGACGTTTTGGCTCTTTCTTTACAAGTTTTATCGCAAAAGATGGGATAATAAGTGGGTCTTCTATCTGCACGTTTTCTTGGCAATCTTGCCCTTAACGATTGTGAAAGTCACACCAGCTATTCAAGATCACCATCAGTCCTTGCTAGGTTTTCTGGGGATTTCCTATCTGACCTTCCGATCTGTTGGTATGATGATGGAGCTACGCGATGGGGCTCTGACAGACTTTAGTCTTTGGGAGTTTTTGCGCTTCATGCTCTTTATGCCCACCTTCTCTAGTGGGCCGATTGATCGCTTCAAACGTTTCAATGAAGATTATGTTCAGATTCCTGATCGAGAAGAACTTCTTAATATGCTTGAGAAAGCCGTGCACTATATCATGCTAGGTTTCTTGTATAAGTTTGTCCTGGCTCATATCTTTGGACATTTGCTTTTGGGACATGTCAAGACCTATGCACTTTATACAGGCGGTTTCTTCAACTTAGGAACACTGGGTGTTATGTATGTCTTTGGTTTGGATCTCTTTTTCGACTTTGCAGGCTATTCTATGTTTGCGGTGGCCATTTCCTATCTGATGGGGATTAAGAGTCCGATTAACTTTGACAAACCCTTTCTCTCTCGGGATTTAAAGGAATTTTGGAATCGTTGGCACATGAGTCTGTCCTTCTGGTTCCGTGACTTCGTCTTTATGCGAATAGTCATGGTCCTGATGCGCAATAAGGTCTTTAAAAACCGAAACGTTACCTCGGGAGTGGCTTATTTGATCAACATGACCATCATGGGCTTTTGGCATGGTGTAACCTGGTATTATGTGGCTTATGGAGTTTTCCATGGCTTTGGTCTGATTATTAATGATGCTTGGATTCGCAAGAAAAAGACCATCAATAAAGAACGAAAGACCAAAGGCTTAGCACCTTTACCGGATAACAAATGGACTCAAGCTCTGGGTATGGTTATTACCTTCCATGTTGTTATGCTGTCATTCTTAATCTTCTCAGGATTTTTGAATGATCTTTGGTTTAAAAAATAAAAATAAATGAGGAAAATACAATGGATGTAAAAGCAGAAGTAATCGAAATTATCGATGAATTATTTATGGAAGATGTCTCTGACATGATGGATGAAGATTTGTTCGATGCAGGTGTCCTAGATAGCATGGGAACAGTTGAATTGATTGTAGAATTGGAAAATCGTTTTGATATTCGTGTACCTGTTTCTGAATTTGGTCGCGATGACTGGAATACGGCCAATAAAATCGTTGAAGGTGTAACGGAGCTTCGTAATGCTTAAACGATTATGGCTGATTTTGGGGCCAGTTTTTTGTGCGCTACTGATGGTAGTTGCCTTGCTATTTTTCTATCCGATTAACTACAATCATAATTATGAGAGTGAAAAGCGTTCAGCCGTCACTTTAACGGCAGAAAATTTCAAAAATCGAACCCAAAAGAGTAAGGCTTTGACTGATGAAGAACATCGTTTTGTCCCTTTCTTTGGTTCGAGTGAATGGCTACGCTTTGACAGTCTGCACCCGGCTGTTTTAGCAGAAAAATATGACCGTTCTTACCGACCTTATTTCCTAGGTCAACGTGGAGCGGCCTCTCTCAATCAGTACTTTGGTATGCAGCAGATCCTGCCACAACTGGAAAATAAAACAGCTGTCTATGTGGTATCCCCCCAGTGGTTTACCAAGAAGGGATATGATGCTTCGGCTTTCCAGCAATATTTTAATAGTGATCAGCTGACCAGTTTTTTGAGGCAACAGAGCGGAGATCGTGCCGCCCAATACGCGGCGCAGCGTCTCTTGCAACTATATCCTAACATTGCTATGAAAGATAATGTTCAAAAATTGGCTAATCGGCAAAAATTGACGAGCTTTGATCGTTCTTTTATCCGTTTTATGGCACGGATCAATCGGCGAGAAGATGCCTTTTTCAGCAATTTTGTCGCAGCTAATAACGACAATTATGAAAAATTTGTATTGTCTAAGCTGAAGAATCTGCCAGACAAATTTTCTTATGATGCCTTGGAAGAGGTCGGAACAGAAGAAGCTAAGAAAAACACTAGTAGCAATGATCTTGGAATTGAAAACAAATTCTATAAGAATCGTCTAAAAAGAGCCTTGAAACGCCTCAAGGGTTCTCAGCGGAATCTATCCTATGTGCAATCTCCTGAATACAATGATTTGCAATTGGCTCTGGATCAGTTTGCTAAATCCAAGACCAATGTTCTCTTTGTTATTCCTCCAGTCAATGCTAAATGGATGGAATATACGGGGCTGAGTCAAGAAAAGTATCAGCAGGCTGTTGAGAAAATCAAATATCAGCTGACCGAACAAGGTTTTAATAACATTGCTGATTTTTCGAAGGATGGCGATAAGTCTTACTTTATGCAGGACACCATCCATATGGGTTGGCTAGGTTGGCTTGCTTTTGATAAGGTCGTGGATCCATTTGTGGCAAATCCACAGCCTGCGCCGACTTACAAGCTCAATGACCGTTTCTTTAGCCAGGAATGGGCCCAGTATACTGGTGAACCAGAAGAATTTAAATAGTATTCTTTCAAGATGGGGGCTGGGACAAGAATGTTTCAGCCTCCTTTCTTATAATGTAATGATTGGAAAGGATCAAGAAGCTAGCCACCATTCGGTAAAGGAGGAAAAGATGAAGGTACGTCTATCCAAAGAAGAAGATCTAAAAGCTATCATGGAGATCTATGCTCTGGCTCGTAAGTTTATGAGAGAGCAAGGAAATCCGACTCAGTGGGGAGAGGATTATCCTAGCAAACTTTTAATAGAAGCAGACATAAGCTCTCGTCAGTCCTTTGTTGTAGAGGAGGATGGAAAGATAGCCGGGACTTTCGCTTTTATCATAGGAGAGGATCCAACCTATCAAGTCATTGAAAAGGGAGCCTGGCGTTCGACAGAGCCTTATGGAACGATCCATCGTATCGCTTCAAACGGCCAAGTCAAAGGTCTGGCACGTCAGGTTTTTGATTTTTGCTATCAGGAGATTCCCCATCTACGGATCGATACTCATGCAGATAATAAGCCCATGCAAGCAGCTATCTTGTCTTATGGCTTTACTGAGTGTGGCATCATTTATGTTGCAGACGGAAGTCCTCGGTTAGCTTATGATTACTATCGGTAAATGAAGGCATCTGCTGAGGAGCAGGTGTTTTTTCAAGAAAAGGACTTGGCGATATTACTAGCCTTCTGCCTCTCAAATTTTTTCATACTGGTTTTCGGGTGCTCTTTTGTCTTACCTATTTTAAAAAATTTGCCGACTAATTTGAAGATAGGGTGAGAAAATGATGTTATTTTAAGAAAGAAAATAGGATAAAAGGTAGAGAAAATTCGGAAATAATATGGGTGAAAAGTAAAGGGTATCCAACTAAAAAGTGTACCAGAATGTCTTTTTTGTAAGTGCTTATAAAAAAATATTGATTTATAAATGGGATTTAATATCGTTAATCATTAAGAAAATTAGTGTGGTAAACACGATAAAATAGCTCAATTAAAAATTTGTTTTTTAATAGTAGATAAAATAAATCAGATGTTATTTTACAGTTTTGTTACGTTCACGAAATAGCATAAAAAGCTTTAAAAACAAGGACTATAGCATTAGAAAATAAATAGAAGTATAGGAAATCAGAATTATTGTTGTAGAAATGTAACATAACACATATATTTGTAATTGACGTAAAGAGGGTTTTAGTATAACATAAGTACAAATATACTGTTTAAGTGTATTAGTCTTTAAAAAACAAAGGAGAAAAGATATGGCAGGAGCTATTTCACTTACCCCAGAAGAACTACGTTCACAAGCGAACGTTTATACCTCAGCTGCAAGCAGCATTGAAGCAGAGATTCAAAAAGTGTCAAGCACTAATGATACAATTGCATCAACATGGCAAGGTCAAGCATTTAACGCATATCTTGAACAGTTTGAACAATTGAGAGCAAACGTAAAACAAATGGAAGAACTCCTTGTGAGTGTAAACCAACAACTTGTTGCTTATGCTAATACTGTAGAAGAGCGTGATGCAGCTGATAAAGCATCATTCGGTTTTTAAAAGAAACTAATCATTGCCAGTGCTCTATGTTGAGTGCTGGCTATTTTAATAAAATTTTTAGGAGTGAAAATGTCCCGTTTGAGTGAAAAACATAGAAAAATAATCTCAATTTCTGTTGTATTAATAACTTTAATAGTGATGGCAGGAAGCTTTATTTACATAGCTTTTAAAGACCCTTCTGTGACTCAAGTTGTAGGGAAGGAATCTTCAGAAGCGCGATATGTTTTGGTAAATGAAGATGACGGCTGGGAATTTGAGAATAAAAATTATCAACTAGGGCGTGATTTTGTCACTTTTATTTCTCAGGATGAACAGAATAAGTGGGCGACATCAAATCGTAGTCAAGCCAAAGCAGGCATTGAGAGTGGAGAATACGATGCAATGATTGTTATTCCTAAAAATTTTTCTCAAACAGTGCTGTCTCTCCAAAGTATCGATCCACAAAAGGCTAATATAGAATATCGGATTAGGAATGGACAAAACCAAGTAACTCAGCAAGTTATTGAAAAAAATATCAATAGCATTTTATACAATTTTAATACAAGAATTGTACAAATGTACTTTTCAAGTATCGTTGCTAGTCTTTCAGATGCACAACAGAATGTTACTGGTATGGTGGAGATAGAATCTCAGCATTCAAATTATTTGAAGTCGAAAATTCAGACACCATTTCAGACTTTACCGCAATCTATCAGTAGTGCATCAGCTTTAGCTAACTCCTTACAATCAAGTAGTACAGCTGTAGAGTCTGAACAGAAAGGTTTTGTATCTTCAGTTACATCGCTGGTGAATGGAAACGCTGAGGAAGTTGGAGGAATTGCAGATTCAATTCAACCTGAGGATAAAGGAACAAACTCAAACTCGAACAAGGATAATTATCAATTGAGTGGTTTAGATAATTATTATTCTAAAATGACAAAACAGTTCGCAACATTAGGAGGGAAAGAGTTATCAGAGTTAGGTCAAGATAAAGCAAAAGATTCCTCTCCCAAAATTCAGGGACCCTTATTGCCTCAAGATTCAGAAAACGAAAGAACTCCAAACGCCAGTATCTATGAACGTTTTTTGGAAAATTCGAAACAATACGAAAAAGCTCAGGCGGTAGCTCGAACATCAGTAGAAGTCAATATTAAAAAATTAGAGGGCCAAATTACGGATCTTCAAAATTTACAACAGGTGATTGCTTCAAAATATTATGGAGATAGTAAATTAACTCCTGATACAGCAAGTATTGACAATGTTAAAGAAGCAATCGCTGCTCTAATGAATCCAGATAAGGGATCTAAGTTAGATAAGGACTATTTAGCAAAACTTAATGCAGAAGTAAGTGCTACTCCAGCATCTTCACTATCTTCGTTGATAGATGCTCTTGTCTCTAAAAATGTAATTAGTGAAGATCAAGCAAACCTCTATAAAACAGAATTGACTCTAGTCAATCGTTATTCAACTGATTTTGGTGTAGGAACAGGCACGACCACTTCATATAATTTTATGAACCGTGGAGAAGCAGCTCAATCTGATGGGTTCCAAACAACTGCTACCTTTAATATTGCAACTAGTGGGGATACCATTTCTTTAAGTGGTGAAGGAGTTGCCATTTCAAACAGTGGAGCTGTTGCGTCTCAAATTCAAGCGAGTTTAAATCAGCAACTCGCACCATTTGGTAAAGAGGCTGTTGTTTCAGGATCTTCTAATGGTTTTGCTGTTTCGATTCATAATACAGCAGTTGTAAACACTGCTGTTGAAGACAAACCGACACAAGGGTCAGATAAACAAACTGAGGATACTCAGGACAAAAATTCTAACCACGATGATAAAGTGCAGAACCAAGAGGTGAAGGAACCTGTAGTTCCAAGTTCTTTGCCAGTTACAGTAACTGTAGGTCTATCTTGGTCGCCACAACAAACAGAGAAGCGTTCTTATCAGGAAGTCGATTATCAATGGGCGAATAGTAGTGGCAGCATTGCTTCAGGGAAGTTAGCAGTATTCGATGCTAAAAATGATACACTTGTTCAAGACTTACCAGTAATTCTTAACAACTTCTCATCTTTAGATAAGGCTGCTCAACAAATTACAACAATTTTTTCGGATCCCTCAGATTCAATTGTGACTTTTGCACAGCGCGTTCAAAATAGCAATGTTTCATTAGGAGATTTGGCCAGTCCAAATTCAATCTATTATCGTTACAATAATATTGATAAAAAAGACTTGGCTAAATCTGTTTCGGATGAATTTGCTGAAGCTTATAAAAAAGACGGGGATTATTTATATTCTGAATTAAACAAGAGAATATCAGATATTTCTACTGTTCTAGGATCTCCTGACTCAACAGAAGATTCCGAGAAAGAATTGAGTTTGTATGGTTTATTGAAATCTATTCCAGATAAAAATGAGTATTATGATTTAGTTTTAGAATTAGGAAAATGGTATGATACTGCTAAGGAAACTTTAGATGACTTTTATAAGTCAGATACAGCTTCTAGGGCCGAACAAGAAACTGCTAACACTTCCAAGTTGGAAGGGATTGCTACACAACTGAGAAATATCCAAAAAACAGCAAAAGATATCTCGAAACAAACAGAGACTACTGCAGATGGCCTACCTAAAATGGATGAACTTGTGAAGAGTTTTACAACCGATGCAAATCAATTAGAGCAAGAAGTTAATGGCGTGTTGGAAAATGTCAATAAGTACGCATCTAATACGGATTCTAGTTTGTCTGATAATCAAAAATATGCTGAGGCTTTCAATAAGGTGCTAGCTAATACTAAGAATGGTGGAGCAGATAATGCTAAAGTCTTTAATTTCCTATCTTCCCCTATTGAGGTAAGCGCTATTCGGGGATCAACAGCAAAAGTTTCCATCATTCCTTACTATATGACTATTGTGAGTGCTTTACTTACTATCTCAATCAGTTTCTTTACGATTTATTTGATGAGACCTCGCAGTATTAGTGAAGGAGACAAATTACAGACCCCTTCACGCATTTGGTATAACCTACCTAATACGGCTAAGATTGCATCTATTGCTGTAGTATCATCTTTGGCCTTTGCTTTGATAACATCATCGATGCTTCGTTCTGTATCAAAATTAGTATGGGTTCTTTATACCTTCTTACTATTATTCATTTTGATTAATCTATTTGTATTTCTGTTACGCAAATTTGAGAGAACAATAACTTTGTATTGTTTTACTTTCTTGTTAGGAATTTATTTACTATTGATGCCAATCATAGGCTCATCTACAAAACCTGGAACATTTGTTTCATTGCTCTATCGTTTTTCACCGTTTCAAAATATTGAAAATGGATATGTTGCATTGATGAATGGCATAGGAATTGGATTCTTTACAATTTTCATTTTATTCTTATCCGCTGTAGCCGTAATACTATTAAATTTATTTATCAAGCCGAACAAGGTGGCATCAGTTTAGGAGATAGCAGTGTCTAGAAATAAAATTACAATAACTTTCTATACTCTCTTGGTTATAATAGGACTGTCAATCACTATTGAATCTGTTTTTGCGGATGATAATTCATCTCTTGAAATCCATAATGATGTGATTTATGGTGGAGATCAAGAACAAAAACAGTATGAATACTATGGAAACCAGGCTGATTTGTTTCTTGGGAAAAAGGAAGAACAAAACAAGGCCTTCAAAAAGGAAGAAAAGCGTCAATTCAATGAATTGACTGATAAGATGTTTCGGGAGGAGTGGAACCAAAACAAAAGTGATGCTCCATCAAAAGATCAATTATTTCAGGCAAATTATTCTTTTCCAGAGTTTATAACTAATGATTCTGAAGATACATCGGATTCATTGATAAAAGCTTTGTATGCTAGCTTACTTTTGCTAGGATCAAGCTTGATAGTATTCATTGGTTGGAAGCTAGGGAATGTATTCTCTAATTTTCAGTTACAAAATAAGGAGCAATCTTGATGAATCCCCCAACAATTACAGTAGAACTTGAATATAGAAATCAAACTTATGATGTAATGATTCCAATGGCTGTGACAACTAATCGCTTAAAAGACTTACTTAGAGAGGCGTTGGTCTTGAAGAAAGTAGTTTTGCCAGAGCAATTTGACTTAGTTTTAAAGAATAAACCATTTTTATTAGCTCCTTCAGCTTTTTTGTCTGAATATCCCGTTGGGAATGGTGACCAACTTGAAGTTGTTGCACGCGTAGAATAGAGAGGTAGACCTGTGGCGCAGATGAAAGAATATTATCCTGAGTTAGATATAAATGTTGAGGATGAGAGACTGGACGTCCGTTTGAAGGCCAATCAATTTAAAATAAATGAATTGCCACAATATCAAACATTTTTAGAGAGAGATGTTCACTTTTTGGCTGGAGAGGTGTCGGAGGTGACCGAAGAGGAACTTCAGGTTACGTATGAGATTGAACCTTCTTCTATTCCGCTAGTTAACGCTCTGGAAAAGCTATCGTTAATTGATAGGCTAGTTTTGGCTCAAAAAATGCAATTTTTATCTCGTTATTCACAGACTTTGACAGTGCCATACATTCATCCAAATAACCTTTTTGTTTTAGGTGAATATGTAAAAGTTGCTCATAGAGGTTTCTCTACAGCTGTGATGCCCTTTGTAGAAAATGAAGACTATTTTAAATCATACCGAGCCCTTATTCTTTACATTATCAATCCGAGACTAGATTTCTACGATTTAATCAATGGCTCGAGTGCTCTTAAGAATCCATTTTCTCAAGAGATTCAACAAGCACAGAACTTTGCTGAATTAAATGAATCGTTGAATCAACAAGTTGCAATACAGGTTCAAAAAAGATTAGAAGAGAATATCTACACGCCTAAAAATGAATTTAAGATATATAAATGGGGAATGATCTCATTCGGAATTTTGTTCCTAGTTCTTGCTGTGGTATCTGGCTTTTATCTAGTAAACACAATTCCTTACAAAGATAGAATCATTTCAAGTGAGATTTATTATACAAATCATGAGTATTCCAAGGCTCTAGAAACTTTAGAAAAAGATAATCCAAAG
Source organism: Streptococcus sp. HMSC062B01 (assembly GCF_001811085.1). NCBI lineage: Bacteria > Bacillati > Bacillota > Bacilli > Lactobacillales > Streptococcaceae > Streptococcus > Streptococcus sp. HMSC062B01. Next base: position 153,946 of record NZ_KZ672782.1, on the reverse strand, counting down.
AACTTTCCTAAAGGGACACAGTATGCTTTAGCTGTTAGTGCCATTAAAGAAGATAATCTTAGTAGTGATCAGAAGGAAAATATTTTAAAAAATATTTCTATGAAGACCAATGAAACCATTCTCCTGTATTGGATTTATATTGGATTTGGAGACTATGAAAAAACGCTAGATGCTGCTCAAAATATAGGAGATAATCAATTGATTTTATACGCCTATAGAAAATTGTACAGTCATGTTAGTGGAGATTCTAAAATGAAAGGATCTGAAAAACAAGAAAAACTGAAAGAATATAAGGAACAAATTAAAAATTACGAAGAACTTTTGGAAGGAAAGGATGCTCATGAAGAACAAAAATAATTCCAACCAAATTTTTGATAGCAATAGAAGAACACATTCAGAAGTTTTTTATGACGTATTTTTATTTGGGAATCAGTTTAAACACCTTGAGATTTCAGAAAACCTTCGCCAGATTCAAACAGAGAACGGCCTTATTTGCCTAGATGAAAACAATCAGCTATTATTTAATGGGCAAGTATGGTCAGGAGAATTATTACAGCATTGCATAGCCTATCCTAAAGGTAAGTTGGATATTGTGTATACCAATATCCCACGAAATGAGTTTATTATTTCGGACTTAGCTTCTTCAGCTATTAAATTTAATACGACTGTTTTGGCTCGCTTCAAACCAGAAACAAAAAACTACCATCATTTACAAGTTTTTTCTAATGGGGCCAGAGTATATATTAATGGAGAAAAAATAGCCAATTTTGATGGTCATTTCAAAATAGGAGATAGGCTTGTAATAGATGGCGTAGTAATAGAAAGACGTCCAGATCAGTTCAAGATGATTGGACTGTTACAAGAATTCCATTTAAATTCGAAGCTATTTATTGAAGAAGCCTTGCTAGAGGAGTATCCTGTTGATTTCCCTGATTATAGACGTAGTCCACGGATTTTCTTAAGATCTTCTGAGGATAGAGTTAGGCTCAACTCACCTAAAGGGAAGAAAGAGAAAAAACGTGGAGAAATACTTAGAACAATTGTTCCGCCTCTAGGAATGTTAGTGATGACGGGTGCAGTTACCATTATCAGTCGACGAAACCCAATTATGCTTTTAAGTATGGGAGGAGCCAGTCTTCTAACAGCAGCTTTTTCTGTGTCTAGTTATTGGACGTCTAAGAAAGAAACTGAAAAAGAAAATAAAATACAGGAAGAAAACTATCAAAACTATTTGGTAGAAAAAGAATCCGAGTTAGCAAAGCTGGCTGGGAAACAGAAAGAAGCACTGGAGTATAATTATCCTTCAGTGGCAGATTTGATTTCCCTACTTTGTTCTTATCGTTCTAGAATCTATGAGAAAATGCCTAGTCATGAAGATTTCCTAAATATTCGATTGGGGATTGGAGATGTAAAAAGTAGTTTCAGTGTAGATTTTTCAGAGCGAGAGCAGACAGATGAATGGGAACAATTTGTAAAAAAAGAGATAGTAGAGAAGTATAAACACATTGCTCAATCTCCTATCATTATTTCTTTACGTGATCAAACCTTAGGTTTAGCGGGTTCGCTAGTTTATCTCAATACTGCCATCCAAACGATTCTCTTTCAAATAGCTGCAATGCATTCTTATCATGATGTTCAGTTTGTCTCTTTATTATCTGATGAGGATTATAAGAAATCTTGGGAGGCTTGGAGATGGTTGCCACACTTCCAGCTCCATAATCTGAATTTAAGAGGTTTAATCCACAATGAACAGACAAGAGATGTTGTTTTAAATTCTTTTTATCAGATTATTGTAAAAAGACGCCAGATGGTTAGAGAAAATGCTTCTAAATCTGCAGCCTTAAAGTTTAGCCCACATTATGTGCTGACAATTTTGGATGATTCATATTTGCTTGGTCATGGTCTTAATGAGTTTTTAGCAGAAGACATGACTCAATATGGGGTGACAGTCATTTGGGGGAAAGAAAATCTATCAATGCTCCCTGAGACGGCTACAGCGGTTATTGAATACCAGAATAACGAAACAGCTACATTGGTGAATGATAACCGAGAATATGTGAACCAGGTGTTTGTTCCAAATAAATGGGACGATAGAATCAATGACGCCATTCATAAACTAGCCAATCTAAATCACGTTGAGGTTGAAAAAAATTCCATTCCTGAGGCAATTAGCTTTTTAGGATTGTATAATGTAAAAACAGTCGATGATCTTAATATTCCTAGCCGTTGGTCTGTAGCAGATACTTCAAAAACTCTAGCAGTCCCACTTGGGTTACGTGGAAAAGATGATATTGTTTACCTAAATTTACATGAAAGAGCTCATGGCCCTCATGGTCTGGTAGCAGGTACGACAGGTTCAGGGAAATCTGAAATCTTACAAAGTTATATTTTGAGTTTAGCTGTTAACTTTGCACCTGAAGATGTCGGATTTTTACCGATTGATTTTAAAGGTGGGGGGATGGCGAATCTTTTTGCTAAATTACCTCACTTGATGGGAGCCATCACGAATCTGGACGGAGCGGCATCTGCGCGTGCTCTGAAGAGTATTCGTGCGGAACTTCAAAAGCGTCAACGGGAGTTTGGTCGCTTTGGGGTCAATCATATCAACGCTTATACAAAACTGTATAAAGAAGGCAAGAGATTGTCTGGGACACAAGAAGCGAAAGATTATCCTCAAAAGCCTATTCCTCATCTGTTCTTGATTTCAGATGAATTTGCTGAATTGAAACAAAATGAACCAGAATTCATGGCAGAATTAGTATCGACTGCACGTATCGGTCGATCACTTGGGGTTCATTTAATCTTGGCTACACAAAAGCCTAGCGGGGTAGTAGACGATCAGATTTGGTCCAACTCTCGCTTTAAACTAGCTCTTAAAGTAGCAGATGAGTCAGATTCAAAAGAAATTATTAAGACACCAGATGCTGCAAGTATCATTCAGCCGGGACGTGCTTATCTACAAGTTGGTAATAACGAAATTTACGAATTATTCCAATCTGCTTGGAGTGGTGCAAATTACCAACCAAATAGCTCGAATGAAAAGAAAATAGATGAACGGATTTGGCTTATCAATGATTTAGGACAAGCGGAGCTATTAAGTTCTGACCTGTCTGCTGGGGAGGACTATCAAGAGACTTCAGACGATGAACGTACAGAATTGACTGCAGTAATCGATGAAATTTCTGATTTTGCTACCGAGAATGACGTAATTCTCCCAGATAAGCCATGGTTGCCACCACTTGATACAGAGATACTGACACCAAGCATAGATTATCATCTTCAATGGAAAGAGCCTCGTAAACTATCTGTTCCTTTTGCTCTTTTAGATATACCAGAAAAGCAAGAACAGGTTGTCTTTGATTTTGACTTAGAAGAATATAGCCATTTTGCTATTTTAGGTTCAGCAGGCTTCGGTAAGTCTACAGCTTTGCAAACATTTGTTTTAAATATGGCTCGGATGAATTCTCCAGAGCAAGTCCATTTCTATCTATTTGATTTTGGAACAAATGGTTTGCTTCCTTTAAGAGACTTACCACACGTGGCTGATATCGTAACTTTGCAAGAAGAAGAAAAACTTGTGAAGTTTATAAAGAAAATTAGACAAGAGATTCAAACTCGAAAAGATTTATTATCAGAACATGGTGTGGCCAGTTTGGCACAGTATGAAGCTAAATCAGGCAATTCCTTACCTGTTATTTCGATTATTCTAGACTCCTTTGATTCGATTCAAGAAAGCAACTTAACAGAGTCTATCGAGTCAATTGTTTCTCAAGTGCTACGTGAAGGTGCTAGTCTGGGAATCTATCTAACGATGACTGCTCTTAGAGCAAATAGTTTCAAGCTGGCAATTAACAGTAACCTGCCTACCAGAATGGCCCTGTTTTTAGTAGAAGATAATGGTGTTCGTGAGGTAGTGGGCCGAGAAGCCTTAATTGCGCAAGAAGTCATTGGCCGTGGACAAATCAAGACTGAAGAAGGTGTACATGAGTTCCAAATTTATCTTCCAAGTTCAGGAAGCAATGATATTGAGCGTTTGACTGCAATGGAAGAAGAAATTAAAGCCATGGCTGAAGAATGGGATGGAGAAGTACCATCTGCTATTCCAATGCTTCCGAACGTTGTAGAATTATCAGCGTTTTACCAAAAGAAGGGAGTTCAAGCTATGCTTCATAAATTAGAACTTCCTCTAGCTTTAGACAAAGAAACAACGAATGTAGTTGGTTTTATACCTAAAAAGCATGGCTATTTCCTGATTGCAGAAGATACTGTTCAACAGTCAGAGAGTTTGACACGTACTGTTTTAGAAGGATTTAAATATTTAGGTGATCGAGTAAATAAATATATCTTTAATGCAGGTGGCAGATTTACGCAATATGAAAAAGACTATGGTGAATTGATAGATGAATCAGAATATGTAAGCTTTTTGACGGAATTATCTACAGAAATAGATGAGCGTCAAGAACATGGTTGGGACATTGCCACATTCGTTTACATACCAGAAGCACATTTGCTTAATAATCATATTTTAACGGCTCTTGAACTATTTAAGAAGGTACTGGGACAGGGGGCACGTAATGGTATTTATATCATATTCCAAGGTGTCCAGCGTTCTATAGAATCTGGCTTTGATGAGTTTAATAAGCGTCTTCGGAGCAACATTCCAGCTGGTATATTTGGAACGCGTGTTACTGACCAAAACTTAGTCAATGTTAAAATTCGCATTGGAGAGCCAATTGTAGCTCTTGATGAAGCTTATTATTTTGAAATTCGAGATATTAAGCATATTAAGCTTAATCAATAAAGAATAAAGGAGGATAGCTATGGCTAACGATAAGGCTAAAAATAATGCTTACAATCGTGCACAAGGGCAAAAATATCAAGCGCAAGCTCGAGAATATGAAGCGAAGCATGCTGCAAATGAAGAAAAACTTAGACGTTTGCGAGAAGCTAAAAAGAAATTAGAGACTGCTATTACAGATTATGATACTTTTAAGAAGAATACTGAGAAAATAGAGTCTGATATTTCTGAGTCAGATTTTAAAGGAGATATTCGAAATAAATTTAAAACGTCTGTTAAAACAGTTACAAAAGATATTAATTCGGATATTAATAAACACCAAGCAAATTTATCAAGCCTTTCTGGGGAAATTGCCGGATTAGAGCTTGAGCAAGGAAACCTTCTTAGTTGGGCTGCTAATGCGTGGGATACAGCAGCAAACTTTTTCAAATCATTGGTCTAGGAGGAAATTATGGGAAGAATCGGAGTATCTCCTGATGAATGGAACAGCGCAGTGACAACTGCTGCTAATAATGTATCGAGCGTCTCAGGTGTGACTGTTCAAGAGTTAGGAAAGACAACTTTAGCACGCTTTAAGGCCTTGATTGAAATGGAGAAAAAAATTGAAACCACTTTGACGAATTATAAGACAACTTATGCAGTGACCAGCACCAATAAGATGAAAGAAGTGGCCCAAAAAATTGTTGAAGAAGATGCACAGTTTGGTGCAGATTTTGATAAGAAGACAGCGAATTTGAGGTTTAAATAATGGAACAAGAAGTAGATAAAAGTAAAATCTTATATAGCATCTTTCACAATGACTCTCAAATTTCTTTTGAGGTAACCGACGAGGTTCTGCTTATTGCAAATTTCTTAGGAAATCATCCTCAAATTCTGCGTTCAATTTACAAAGCTTATCGGAAGCTGGATTCGGAGTTTACATATAAGCCTAAGATTGGAGCAACTATTCATGTGGAGTTTGACTATGGGAAAGAACGCTCAGTCACTTTTTCACGTCAACAGATTAAGCTTCGTTTTTTGGAAGCTGATTTTCTGATTTTTATGGCCAAAATCGATGCTATTTATACAGAGATTTTGCCTGTTGGTTCAATTGTTGAGCTAGATGAGGAAATGTTGCCGGCAGCCATTAAAAATCAGTTGGAGTATTCAGGAGTAAGTGAACTAGTTGTTATTACTGGACGAAAACTTCCTTTGCAGGCTCCTTTTGACAAGTATATTGTTGACTATTACGCCTATGTCTGGCCTATAGGTCAACTTCCGGCTACTCGGCCAATGTTCATTTCTAATATGATGATTAAGAGAGTTGTACATCAAGGCTTGAGTCATCCATTGGACGAGACGTTTTCACTTGATGTTCTTCGAGCAACGCAATTGGCCAAAGAACAGATTTCGACAGCCTATATGCCTTCTAAGGATGGCTTAGCCTATTATAAACATTATGCAAAAGACTTGTTTGGCATTGATCTTTTAGAGAAAGAGGTGAAGTAATGGGATTCCACGTAGATGTAGCCGAGCTTATTAAGCTCCGCGATGCTTATCTAGAGTCTGCTGAAAAAGTAGAAGGTGAGTTAGACACGGCCAAAAACGGGATGAATGGTATTATTACGAGTAATTCCATGTATGGAGAAGTCGGTAAGGCGATTAACAATGAGATCAATAACAGTCATAATCCGATTATTGTAGGACTAAAAAATAGCTATACCTTGATGGGAGTAGACTTTCAAAAGACTCTAAGTGATTTTCAATCAACTGTTGGTGAAAATTCTGAAAGTGCTATTTTGGATGAAGAAGTTCTTACTCAAACTAAAACTAAAATGACCAATGCGGATACCAAGCATACAGAATACGAGACAAAGATTGGCAAGATTTATTCGGATATTAATGATTTAATCAGCTTGAGTTGTCCTAGCAGTTCAGTTTCAAGCTCTATTACATCAGCTAATAAAATCCTCCAGGATGCTATAAATAATGTAAATAAGTTTGATACTGCAGATGCGCCTTTACAAACAGATAACATTGTGACGGCTCTTGGTAAGCAGATAGAAGTGGGGAATCAAGCGCAGGCACTGTCCTACACGGATCCACGCTTTGTAGATTTTGCTGCCTTTAGCCAATTGGGAGATGGTATTCAGCAATTGGATACTAAGATCACAGAGGCTAAAGAACAGGCTAAGAAAGAAGCTGAAGAAGCAGCCAAGAAAGCCAAGGAAGAGTGGGAGAAAAATCACCCAGTCACAGCTTGGTTGAAGAATACAAGTGAGGGAATAGGAAACTGGTGGAATGGAGTTAAGCAAGGGACAAAAGACTTGGACATTCCTGTCTTACGTGAAGTCTTACTATTTGGGGAAGGTTTTCTCGGGGCGGCTGGCTCTTTGGTAAGCTCTGTTGCAATTATGGCTAGTGAACTTAATGATCTCATGAACTCCTTAACTTTTGTAGCAATTGAGGCTATTAGTGGTGAAGATATCGCTCCTAAGTGGATGGAAGATGATGTCAATGGTGCCTGGGAAACTGTCAAAGGAGCTGGTGATTATGCTGTTCGCTTTGTGACGGATGAGAAAACTCGGGCAGAAGCTTGGGAAGGAGTTAAGAATGGCGCAGTCAAGATGTGGAATGACTTTTGGGCAGATCCATGGTATAATGCGGGTGGTGTAACATTTGAGGTTGCTTCTTGGTTTATCGGTGTAGGCGAAGTGAAAGCTGGTTTGACGGCAGCCAAAGGAGCTGAAACATTCTTGCAAGGGATTCGAGCCTTTGGTAGTACGGTTGGGAAAGCAGCACTACACAATGCGGACGATATGGCTAGAAGTATCGGACGCCTGGCAACCAAAGGAGACGATGCTATGCGTGGCGCAGCTCGTGGAATGATGAATCTGATTGATGACCCAGCTGCTACAATGGCCCGTTGGGGTGATAATGTTTGGGATGCGGCTGGCAAATTTGGTGATAATATGGCCGAGCGTTTCCCGACTTTTGATAAATTACGTCAGCGTTTAATGAGTAGTGGTGATGAATTGGCCACCGCTACAGCACATTATGGTGACGACTTCGCAGAACATGGGGCTAGAGTTTACAATGTGGGTAATGAAACTGCTGAAGGCTTTGCTAAGTCAGGAGCTGGTCGAACAGCAGCTAGTGAGTTTACCCAAGAGACTAGCGAACAACTGGCTAAGCATGGAGATGATGTAGCTCGTCACGGTGATGATCTTGCTCGAGAACTTGATTCAGCAGAGGCAGGCGAACGTCTGGCTCAGGAAGCAGAAGACTATCTGAAAACCCATGATATGGCAGTTAGAGAAAATCTGAGCATTAAGCCTGAGTTAGAAGAAGCTTTTGCGCGTCAAGCAGAGAATGCAGCTAATCTAGAACGGGAGTTGGTAGGAGCAGGAGCTCGTGCCAGTGCCGAGTCTGGTCAAGCCTTTGCTCAGCATGGAGATGATGTAGCGAGAGGTTTAGAAGCAGCTAGTGGTGGCGCAGCCAGTCGTGTGAGCCGGGAGTTCAGTTCACAGGCTGGTGAGAGCCTTGCTAAACATGGTGATGATGTCTCCCGTGGGTTGAGACACGCAGGTGGCGGAGGTCGAGCCGGCTCAGAATTTGCGTCTGAGGCGGGAGAAGAGTTCGCACGCCATGGAGATGATGTAGCCAAAGGCTTAGAAGAGACTGCAGAAACAGGAAAACGAGTAGCCGATAATTTTGCAGATGATATTGGGGAAGAGATTCCCCGTCTGGATGAAGTTTCTGTTGAATTTGAATATAAAGATAAATTTGATGAAACTGAATTTTCTCGTCAATTAAAAGGTCAACAAGATGGGTTGAATGATTTGACTGTTCAGGAATACTTTGATAATCGTGAGCGTTATTTGAAGGAAGGCCGTTCTAAAGAGGGTAGTAAGGCTCAGAAAGCAGCTAGGAAAAAAGCGCTAGAAGATAAGACTCGAGAACTTATTTTGTCTGGTGATACTCCTGATGTTGCAGAAAAGAAAGCTAAAGAATGGATGAAAGAACAGGCGGCTCTTCATGATCCTGACCAAATTGCCGGTGGAGATCCAACAAAAATTAGAGGTGTGGGTGACAGTCGTATCAATTCTTCACTAGGCGTTCAGTGGAAAAAGCGGATTGATGCCATGGACGAACAAATACGAAAACTAGCCGCAGGTCTGTCTCCGGAAGAACTTAAGACTACCTATCTCAATATTAACTTAAGTTATTAACTAGAAAGAGGAAAAGATGTTAGAAAACTTTATAAAAGTGGCAGATATGCCCCAAGAAGTTATTGAAAAATATAAGGATCAAGTTCCAGCTGAGTTAGTTCAAATTTGGCAGGAGGATGGTCTGGGAACCTTTTTAGATGGTTATCTAAAAGTCATCAATCCAGATGACTACCTTGAACTTCTCCAAGATAGTTATTTCAGAGGAGATGTCGCTTTTCCTATGTTCGTGACAGCATTTGGAGATATTGTTACTTGGGAAGAGAACGCCTACGTGGGAATTGTCCAATATAATATTAAAGATTTAGATATTATTTGTAAGGGTCTGGATTTATTCATTCGATTTTTAGATAACGAATATATTACAAAAAAATTTGAACTGGATTTATATAGACAAGCTGTGTTAAAACATGGTCCCTTGTCTTATAACCAATGTTTCGGTTTTGTTCCTTTACTAGCCTTGGGAGGCTTTAAAGATGTGGAACATATGGATAAGGTAAAAACCTTGGAGCACATTTACCTCATGTACCAGCTCACAGGCGGAGTAATGGATGATTGATAACAAAAAACGGCTCTTTGTCAACTGTAGTGGGTTACCAAAAAGTCATATCCTGGAGAGGACAAGGTTTGTTCTCTCTTTTTTTGATAGTCAAAGCGATAAGAATACGTTTTTTAAAATTGTCAAAGTTCCAAAATCCGAAAGCGTTGCGCTTGATGAGCTTGATGAGATTATTCGTAGCTTCTAGTTTTGCGTTTGAGTAGGGCAGTTCCAGTGCGTCCATGATCTTGTACTTATCTTTCAAAAAGGTCTTAAAAACAGTTTGAAAGATAGGCTTCACACACGAAGTGGTATCTTCAATGAGTCCAAAGAAATGGTCAGCCCGTTTCTCTTGGAAATGAAAAAGCAAGAGTTGATAAAGCTCATGTGTTCTGGAAGGTAGTTGAGTTTCGTTTTAAACTCGAATTCTTTCAATTTACGAATGGCGGTGGAATTAGAGACAGCTAGGTATTCAGCGATGGCCGTCATAGGGACTTTCTCAATCAATTTTTGGACTATTTTCTGGTTGACGATGACTGCGATTTGGTGATTCTTCTTGACTAAGGAAGTCTCTGCGGCCACCATTTTCCTACAGATTTTACAGTGGAAACGGCGCTTTCTCAATCGAATGAGAGTCTTGTAACCCGCACACTCTAAATAGGGAATTTTTGATTCTTTCTAATGATGGTTTTGTCGCTTTTCAGTATAGGTCTTATGGGACTTTTTTTCTACAACAAATAGGCTCCATCATTCCTACAGTGGTTTTATCCACTACAGAAATTATAGAGCTTCATTTTCAAGTGGTTTTCTTTTTCTCTTCTTTTCTCCTGTCTTGTTCATTTCCTTCCATTCACCGTCCTATCCCTCGTATGGTATAATAGAACAAGAACATTTTCTTTCTAGTACCTTGAAAATTCTATATTTTTCGCTTGCTTATCTGCTCTGCTATTCCCTCAAAAAATAAAATGACTGACCTAGTGCAACTCAACCTCCACGAGAAGGCTCATGGACCGCACGGTTTGATTGCGGGGACGACTGGTTCTGGTAAGTCTGAGACTATCCAGTCTTATATCCTGAGTCTAGCCGTCAATTTCCACCCGCACGATGTGGGCTTCCTACTCATTGACTATAAGGGTGGAGGAATGGCCCATCTCTTTAAGAAACTGCCTCACCTGCTAGGGACCATCACCAACCTAGATGGGGCCCAGTCTATGCGGGCCTTGGTTTCGATCAATGCGGAGCTAAAACGCAGACAGCGTCTCTTTAACCGTTATGAAGTAAACCACATTAACCAATACCAGAAGAAATTTAAAAATGGCGAAGCCAAAGAACCTCTGCCCCACCTTTTCCTCATCTCAGATGAATTTGCAGAGCTTAAGGTCAACCAGCCAGACTTTATGAAGGAGCTGGTTTCTACGGCTCGGGTCGGGCGTTCCCTCGGTGTTCACTTGATCCTTGCCACTCAAAAACCATCTGGGGTCGTGGATGACCAGATCTGGTCCAACTCTCGTTTCAAGCTAGCCCTCAAGGTGGCAGACCGAAGTGACTCCATGGAAATGCTCCATACACCAGATGCAGCAGAAATCACGCAGGCTGGTCGTGCTTACCTGCAAGTCGGTAACAATGAAGTCTATGAACTCTTCCAATCAGCCTGGTCAGGAGCAGATTACCAGCCGGACAAGGATGAACTGGGGATCGAAGATCACACCATCTATCGTATCAACGACCTAGGCCAATATGAAGTCCTCAATCAAGACCTCTCTGGACTGGATCTGGCCGATGAAATCAAGGAAGTACCGACAGAGCTTGATGCCATCGTCGAAAATATCCAGCTCTTGGCAGAGAACCAAGAGATCGCTCCCCTACCACAGCCGTGGCTACCACCGCTCCGTGAGCGCATGACATTAGATGAGCTTGAAGCGGTTGATTTCCATAAGGAATGGAATAAAAAGCCAAGTGATCTCGAGCTTCTCATCGGGATGGCAGATATTCCGCAAGCACAAAAGCAAGAGCCAGTCTCTATCAATCTATCTAAGGATGGAAATATCCTCTTGTATGGTAGTCCAGGGACAGGGAAGACGACCTTCCTGCAAAGTGCAGCGATGGATCTAGCTAGAAAGTACAGTCCAAAGGATGTCACACTTTACTTGATGGACTTTGGTACGAATGGGCTGGCGCCTTTGAGCCATCTTCCTCACGTAGCAGATACCCTACTTTTAGACCAGACGGAGAAAGTGGCTAAGTTTGTCCGAATCATGGAGCGAGAGCTTAATCGACGGAAGAAACTCTTGTCTGACTACGGTGTAGGAACCATAGACCTCTACCGTCAGGCTAGTGGCCAAGAAGAGCCGACAATTGTCATTCTCTTGGATAGCTATGAAGCGATGAAGGAAGAGCCATTTGAAGCAGAGCTCTTCAAGATCTTGATGCGGATTTCCCGCGAAGGTCTCAGCATTGGTGTCCACTTAATCATGACAGCTGGTCGCCAGTCCAACCTGAGAGCTACGCTCTATGCCAACTTCAAGCATCAGATGACTCTTAAGCAAAATGATGTCGGTGAAGTCCGAACTATTCTAGGTAGCACACCGCTTGCGGCGACCATGGAAGATATCAAAGGACGCATCCTCATGAAACGGGATGAAGTTGATGTCGTCCAGCTTGCCTTGCCAGTGGCAGGTATCAGTGATGCACAAGTCATCAATAACCTACGTACAGAAGTCGCTCGAATCCAAGAAGCCTGGACAGGTGAAACACCACAGGCGATTCCGATGGTACCTGAGGAGTTGACAGAGAAGGACTTCTATAGTCGGACAGACGTTTTGAAGCTTCTATCGCAAGAAATTATTCCTTTAGGGTTAGATATAGAAACTGTCAAACCAATGGGTTGGAATCTAAAGCAAGGGTCTTTTGTATATGTAGCCAATAGTGAGGAGCAAATGAGAACAATGACGAAACAATTTTCTATTGTTTCATCAAAAATTAATTCTAATGTTTATATTATCGCTCCAAAGTATAACTTAATACCTGATCTTGATGGTTACACAATTGTATCTGACCCCGAAAATGTGAAAGATTTTATAGAGGCAGTTGAGTTATTAATTTCTGAACGTATGGAGGATCAAGAAAAAGATTTACATACAATCATAGTTATATATGATATGTCTACTTTAGTAGGAGATTTAAATCACCAGCTACAAGATAGTCTAGCTAATATTATTAAAAATGGTCATAAAGTGGGCTATCCGGTATTTGTTGAAACCGATAATCAATTAAGTAAAAAAATTGATTATGCATCCAAAACGGTTCTTCGCATAAAACAAGGTTTAGTTGGATTGAGACTAAATGATCAGTATGTCATAGACGTTTTATCTAAACCTCTTAGAGAGGTGGCATTAGATGAGCAGATTCACTATTTTGTATCACATGGACAGGCAAATAAAATTAAAGTATTAATGGAATAGAAGGAGAAAAAAATGACAAGTAAAGAAGATAGGGTAGCAAGTATTAAAGCAAAATTAGATGCTCTTGATGGAGAAATCGAAGCTCTAAAAGCAGCCCAAAAAGCTTTAAATGATACGAATACTAAAGTAAGTTATAAACCTGACAAGACGAATGTGGATAATTTAAAAGGAAAAAAATATAAAGAAGAAACTGCAGATGAGAAAGATTATTTAGAAGGGCTAGAAAAAGACTTTTCAGCAAAAAAGAGTGAGGTCGATGCAAAACTAACTACTAAAATCAGCACATTAGAATGGGACAAGACTTGCGTATCATTCGAATATACATTAGCAAAAATAAATCCATTTTAAGAAAACGGAGGGAAATGTCATGACAGATAAAATTAAGGTTAAGGGCAAAAAGTACATGTCAGAGAGTTCAGAACGCAAAGAACTATTTGCGACAGAGTATGAGGCGGCAGTAAAGAAGGGCTATCAAGAATTCATGTTGAAGATAGAAGATTCAGAAGCTGATGCTGTCACGGCTTTCTTAAATCTACTAAATGAGCTACAAGAAATGGTTTATGAAGTTTATCCGCAAACTGTTAAAAAATATGCTAAAGTTTTAAGTAACTATGTATCAAGTCTTGAATCTGCTGGATTTAATGATGATGAATTAATTCAGTCTATCAAGGGAGATAATGATAGCGTTCAAGCTAAATTGAAAAAAGAACAATATGACGAAGCAGAAACAGTCAAAAAAGATTTACAAGCTAAATTAGATGCTGCGTTAGATTTGCTGAATGAACCTAAGAGTGATTTTAAGGGATTTGAAGATGGGTTAACTACATCGCTGAATAGTTTAGCAAGTAATAGAAATCAAACTCATGTCGCACTATCTGGTGCTCAAGATACTGCGATTAAGGCGCTTCAAGAGTTAGCGGGTATTTTCACGAGATTGAGAGATGCGATGGCAAATGCGAAGCATATTCATGTAGTTAGTGTTGATGAGATTGCTGGCTATATGGAACTTAAAAAATTGACTGCTGAAAACATGGGAGATCTTGAAGCAATCCAGGATGAAAATGATGGGAAAATGCTTGCAGCTGCATATTCTAAAGACCCCTTTAACGAAATGGCAAAAGTACCATCTAAAGGTGTCAGTGTATCTATGATGACAATCGTTAATAGAACCCTGTTTGGTACGATGAAAGGAGACTTAGATCAAACAACTCCCGAAGAATTAAATGATATAAAATCTTTCGTAAATACTTTATTGAAAAATAATTCAGTAGAAGATGTTCAAAGTTATATGGATAAATTAATGGAAGCAGGAGATCGATTTGGCATATCATTAACAGCTGTTGGTGTAAGTAAGATGCCTGGTTTTCCTAAAAGAAAGGAGAACGAATCAGATGCCTCTTATCAAAAACGGATAGATGATTTTATAGCTACTCAGGAAAAAATGACGCCTGAATTAAGAAAAATACAAAAGGATGTTGAAAAAGCGAATGCTTTGACAAATCTGTATTCGGCAATCTATGTCAGAAAGATGGGACATGTTCCTCATAAGATGCCGCATGGGGGGACTTATGAAGAAAAAAGTTCCATTGATAATCTAAAAATGGGGAATGGAAATATCACTTTTGATGAAATTAAGAAAAGCCAAACAGAATGGAGAACATTTCCTGATAAGCGTGAAACAGTTACTGTAGGGGTCTTTGATACTTATGGAGAAGGTAAAGGACGTGAAATGGCTGCCGAATTGGATAAAATAGAAGAGAAACGTCTAAAAGCCAATCTGAAATTTGTTAGTGATGTAATAAAGACAGGCGGATACTTAGGTGGACCTGAGACTGTAGCGGTTACTCAAGCTATAGGGGCAGTGTTAGATACCGCTGCAAACTCTGATGGCCCTTCTAATGCTAGAGATGCTGCAGCTGGTTCTACTGGTTTATTACCTAAAAAATATCAAGCACCAGTTCGTTCTGGTGCAGGTCTTGTCAAGGCATTTGCTACCTATCATTCTGCTTTAGAACAAATTGACGAAGATAAGGAAAATTCCGAAAAAGAAGCATTCAATACGTTTAACGATGTTGGAGGAGGAAGTGTGTCAACTGGACTTGAAGGAAACCAAAAGGTAATCTCGACACGTTTTTCTTCAGCTTTTGATTTGCAGTCTGCTCTATCTTATGCAGACTATCAAGAAAATGGCTTGCGAAACATCGTTTATCAACAGGCTTTGGCTGAAACGGGTAATAAGGAACAAGCACTAGACAGTTTAAAAGCCTTTGATAAAAAGATGGAAGGCACCAATATTTATAATAGTACGGTGACAAACTTTATTAAAGGGGATAACATTGTTACACCTAAGCCGTCTGAGCTCCAAAATGCGTTTAGTCAAATTCAAGATGAAAAAATCATTCCATCTAAAGGACATTGGCAAGAGTATCAGGAAGCAATTTTAAGGAAAGGGAATGATGCTGATATAACTTATCGGAGTGGAGAGGATATTCGAATCCAACATAATCAGCTGTTTGATCGCTTAGTCGGTTCAGGAGGACAATAAATGAATAAAAGAAAACAAATTATTTTAGTGATTGCTGTCTTACTAGTAGCTTTCTGTAGCTTTGTTTATCTAAAAAAACAATTCTTTTCTTCCTCCAAGCCAAAGGAAGAGACCATAAAGAAAACTCTTGTATTTGATTCTTCGCTGAAAGATATCACTCTAACAAAAGATGGGCGCTATGTCTTAGTTAGTCCTAAAGATGTCAATTGGCAATCTAACGATTTAGTAATTACAAGAAATTATGTAGTTTCCTCTTTTGTATCATATGATCAAACATATTCTAAAGAATATAAAAGATTATCTAGTAAGCTCACAGCATTCGAAATTTTAACCTATGATCTGCGTAAGAAAAATTTTGAAGAAAAGCGTATAGACCTCAAAAAGACTGTAGAGAAGTATACTTCAGAGTATAGCTTGATAGATGATGGTTCTATGGAAAATATAGGGTTCGGTATTCATCATGATAACATAGATTATATAGAAGTTTTTGTATCTAAAAAAAATAATATAAAAGAAAGAAAAACACTATTGTTAAATCTGGAAAATGGGAAATTGACAGAGCTTAG
>NZ_KZ672782.1:136543-137730 GCF_001811085.1 Streptococcus sp. HMSC062B01 | reverse complement strand
AATTGACAGAGCTTAGTGAAGCGATGGAAGAGGTAGTTCTCGCACAAAATAGTTTCCCTTCCCTATCTAGAACAAATCTTGATGATATTCTATATTTTAATGGATTTTCAGATTTAAATGATTTAGGTTATATTAATGATAAAAAGGAGAACAAGATTGGGCAGGATATTAACTTTAGCCATGAGTTTCCTGACTTGGTCAAGCGTTTAAAGAAAAATAGAATTACAGAAATTCTGTATCGAAGAGGCTTGGTTTCTCCTGCAGATTACTATGAAGATCTTCGCCATTGGTTTGCGCCAGTTGGTCAGGATAAGCTAGATATAATCGCAAAGGATTATGAAACGAACGAAGAAACTCCTTTAAATAATTACCAAGAATTCATTGATTGGTCCAAAGCGGAAGCTAAAAAAGCACAGGAAAGCATAAACGCAAATAGGAAAAAAGAGGCAAATTAATATGCCACAAATTTGCGAAACATCGTTTATCAACAGGCTTTGACTGAAACGGGTAATAAGGACAATAAATGAATAAAAGAAAACAAATTATTTTAGTGATTGCTGTCTTACTAGTAGCTTTCTGTAGCTTTGTTTATCTAAAAAAACAATTCTTTTCTCCTTCCAAGCCAAAGGAAGAGTCTAGAAAGGAAACGCTTGTATATGATTCTTCGCTGAAAGATATCACTCTAACAAAAGATGGGCGCTATGTCTTAGTTAGTCCTAAAGATGTAAATTGGCAATCCAATGATTTAAGGATGAGTCGTAACTACGTAGTCTCAACATTTACAACTTATGAGCACTTTTATGCAAAAAAGAATACCTTACCATCCGGTAAACTCGTAAAATTTGATATTATCACTTATGATTTACGTAA
The DNA here is from genome assembly GCF_001811085.1 of Streptococcus sp. HMSC062B01. Classification (NCBI taxonomy): domain Bacteria; kingdom Bacillati; phylum Bacillota; class Bacilli; order Lactobacillales; family Streptococcaceae; genus Streptococcus; species Streptococcus sp. HMSC062B01. The sequence goes on along the minus strand of NZ_KZ672782.1, from coordinate 136,860 downwards.
AAAAAATTTCGATGAAAAGCGCATAGACCTCAAAAAAGCCGTAGAAGAATATGATTCAGATTATGGCTTGAGAGATGATGGGGCCATCCAAGAAGTTGGTTCTAGTTTCTATTTTGAGGGTAAAGATTATGTACGGATTTCCGTTTCAAAAAGAAAAAATTTGGAAGAAAAAAAAAGACTAGTGCTAAATCTGGAAAATGGGAAATTGACAGAGCTTAGTGAAGCGATGGAAGAGGTGCTTCTCGCACAAAATAGTTTCCCTTCCCTATCCAGAACCAATCTCGATGATATTCTATATTTTAATGGATTTTCAGATT